>CALDFY010000236.1 GCA_937942115.1 uncultured Anaerolineae bacterium
ATTTCTTTGCGCTCTTTGCAACTGGAACAGTTCATAAGTGGTTTATTGCCTTGCCGCAACTTTTTTAAGCAATCTCCTGCAAGCGGGAGAGGGGAAGGGGCCAGAGGGAGGGGTGAGGCCCATCACCTGGCAGGCGATAAAACTGACACCTGGAATTTTAATGCCGTCCAAAAGTGTCCTGAGTTCGTTCGGAACAGGTGGAATTCTTTTCTCCCCTCCGGATCAGGGACGCGCCTCTACGCCCGAATTTCCTGCCGCTGGAAGGAGATGTAACTGATAGCGAACAGGAGCACCGTCACCGCTATCAGCCCGGTGAACTGCGGCCAGGCCAGCAACAGGCTCTGGCTCAACGGCAACGGAGCCCCCAGAATCACCCCCTCCTGGAATTGCAGCAACACCCCTATCAGTCCAAAGGCCCGCAGAGAGGGGTACAGAAGCGCCATCATCACCTCGCTGTAGAGGGTGATAGGCGACAGGCGGGTCAGCGCCCGCGCGACCTGGTCCTGGGCCAGCGCCTCCTGCAAAAGCCCGTACCGCATGGGCACCAGGACCTGCGCCAGTCCCTGGGCAATCATGCCCCAGAAGACGGTGAAAAAGAGCCAGACGGCGATAGAGGCCAGGGCCGCCGTGGCCGGCTGCCGGAACCGGACCGAGAAGAGGAGCGCCAGCGCCAGCCAGACGCCGCCGTAGAAGATGGTCGCCAGCAGAAAGAGGAGGGTCCGGGCCACCTCTTCGCCTCCCGGCGGGACGCCCAGCCGCACCAGCCCCATCCCGAAGACCAGCAGCCAGATGGCCGTCAGCACCAGGGTCAGCGTGAACAGGCCCGCCAGGAACTTGCCGAAGAGCAGCGCGTCCCGGTAGATGGGCTGGGCCAGCACGCGGGAGAGGGTCCGCCGGTTGAACTCCCCGTTGACCGTGTCAAACGTCAGCGCGATGGCGATCAGCGGCACCAGGAAGGCCAGGAACCCGATGAAAGCCGGCAACGGGTCCCGCTGGGTGGTGAACAGCCGCAGGAAAAGGAAGCGGTCCTGGCCGACAGTCGTGCGCAGGTTTTCCGCCGCCATAAAGACCGTACCGGCGGCCGTCAGCACGATCAACGCCTCCAGAATCAACATCCGGACGCCGGTGAGGTAGTCGGCCATTTCTTTGGCCACCACCGCCCAGAGTCCGGTCCACGGCGAGCCTTCGCGGGGAAGCCGTCCTGCCTCAACCTTCGCGGCCATGCTCCACCTCCCGGAAGTATCGGGCGTAGACGTCATCCAGGCTGGGCTCCTCCAACTGGAGGGCGCGCAGGGAGCCCCCGGCCTCCACGACGGCGCGGGCCGCCTCGCCCCGCAGGTCCCGGCGGCCTTCTATCACGTACCGCTCCGGCTCTACCGGCTCGGCCTTCGTGGCATCGGGCAGGCGACGGAGGGCTTCCAGGATGACTGCCTGCGACCCCGTTGCCTCTACGTACACCCGATAGCCGCCGCCCAGGACCCGCCGGGCCAGTTCCTCCACCGTCCCCTCCAGGACCATCCGCCCGCGATGGAACAGCCCCACCCGGTCGCAGACGGCCTGAACCTGGTGGAGAAGGTGGGATGCTACCAGAACGGTAATTCCCTGCGCCTTCAGGTCGCGGATGGTCTTCAGGAACTCCCGCGCCGCCTCCGGGTCCAGCCCCAGCGTCGGCTCGTCCATGATGATGAGCCGGGGGCGCTTGATGAGGACCTCCGCTACCCCCAGCCGCTGGCGCATCCCCCGGGAGTACGTGCCCACCGGATGGTCGGCCACATCGGTCAGGCCCATCCGCTCCAGCGCCTCGTCTATCCGCCGGTACGCCTCCTCTCGGGGAATACCGTTCAGTTTGGCGATGTAGATGAGGTTCTCCCGGGCCGTCAGGTCGTCGTAGAAACCGACCTGGTCGGGGATGTAGCCGACGCGGGATTTGACGCTCAGCGGCTGCCGGGCCGGGTCCAGGCCCATCACCCGCACCGTCCCCGAAGTGGGCTCCGTCAGCCCCAGGAGCATCAGGATGGTTGTCGTCTTGCCCGACCCGTTGGGCCCCAGCAGGCCGAAGACTTCGCCCGGCTCCACCACCAGGTTCAGACGGTCCACGGCGACGAAATCGCCGTAGCGCTTGGTCAGTTCCTGTGTCTGGATGACCGGTCCGTCCATAGGCCCTCCTTTTCCTCAACCCTCCCGCGCCGCCGACGGCGGCGGGGGAGTGGTGAGGAATCTACCGGCGCCCGAAGCGCATCACGGCCCAGGCGACCACCAGAATCGCGACAGCGATAAGGGCAATCCCGGCCACTCCCCACAGGGTGGAGGTGAGCACGGTGATGCGGAAGTCCGCCGACTCGTAGCCGCCGTCCTGGGGACGGGCCCGGACGGTGAGCATGTAGTCGCCGGCCACGGCCCTATCGGCGGGCTTGACGTGCATAGTGATCTCCACCTGCTGACCGGCGGGGATTTCCGGAATCCGCTCCGGCTCAAAGCGGACCGACCAGCCGGAGGGCGGGCTGGCGGAGAGTTCCACGTTGAAGGCCGACGCGGAGCCGGTGTTCTGGACCAGCAACCGGATGGGCGTCTCCCGGCCGGTGTAGACCTGGGTGGAGAGCCGCTCATCGGGCGTGCGGATGGTCAGGTCCGGCTGCCCCGTCACCTCGGCGACGAGGGAGACGCTGGCCTGGCTCTCCCCGCCCACGGCGACCACCTCAATGGGATAGGTCCCGGCCGGAATCTGGGCGTAGGCCCGGGCCTCAATGCTGATCCGTTTGGACTCGTTGGCCCCGACCGGCAGGCTGGTCACATCCTGGCCCATATACCGGAAGGAGACCAGGAAGCCCTGCGGTGCACTGGCCTGCAGGTTGACGGTGGTCTCTTCGTCCCCCTCGTTCTTCAGGGTGGCGTCGTAGCGGAAGGTGGTGGTGGCAGACCCCCGCAGAGTGGGCAGGTCTACCGAGAGGCTGAGGCGGGCAGGCAGTTTGGCCGCTACCGTCACCTCCAGCGGGAACGCCGCCGATACCGTTTCCCCGCGAGCGGTCACCGTCCAGCGGTAGGTATCGCCGGAGGCGTTCGCCGGTACCACCACCCGCAGGCTGACGGTGGCGTCCTTCTCCGGCTCCACGTAGACGGCGCGCACTACATTACCGCCGCCCCGGAAGGTCGCCTCCCACCCCTCCGGAAGCCCCTGGAGGTCCAGGTAGACAATCTGAGGGGTGGAGGCCGTGAGCCGGAGGGTGAGGTTGAAGGTGACCGTCTCACCCAGTTCGGCGACCCGAGCAGGGTAATCGCAGAAGAGGAGCAGGCCCTGCCCCTCCTGAGCGTGGGCCGGGAACGGCCCGGCCAGGGCGATCAGGGAGACCAGCAAAAAAAGAACCGCCCAGTTTCGTCGCATATTTCACCTCCTAAAGGGATGTGCGAAGGCTACGAGCGAACCAAGCGGTAAAGCAGACATGGTCGGTTGTATGTAACAATGGCAAATTATAGCACTCTGGCCGAAAAAGTCAAATGTCTCATCCTTCCTATCGGCGCCGACGGAAGTCGGCCGCTCTGGGCCTTCGGCCGGGTCCCTTCACTTCGTTCGCAACAAGGTCGGCCTTCGCCGACCTCCTGAGAAGGGCGTCAACGCAGGTTGACGCCCGGCGCAAAGCGTAGGGGCAACCCTTGCGGTTGCCCCTAGGGGAGGCCGATTTCCCATCGGCGCCCGAGGCGGCGGGAAGCGGAGAGCCGAAGCCAGCCTTAAGTTAACGCCTATGAGGTTTCCCTACCCCCGCCGCCTGCACCTTGTCCCCTCTCGAAGGGGTAAGGCCGCCGCCTTTACCCATCACCCACTTCATGCTATAATACCTCCACAAATTTGATGTAGGACAACTCCACAGGGGTTGTCCTACAGATGTTTCACGTGAAACAACTCCTCCGCTGAAGACAAAAAATGGACCCTGCCCTGTATTCCCACCTCATAGACCTGGCCCTGGCCGAGGACATCGGCCCCGGAGACGTCACCTCGGAGGCCGTGCTCCCACCGGACCTGCGCCTGTGCGCCCACATCGTCGCCAAGGGGGCGGGGGTTGTCGCCGGATTGCCCATCGCCGAGGCTGTCTTCCACCGGGTGGACCCGTCCGTCCGCTTCACACCGTGCGTCGGGGACGGCACACGGGTGGAGGCCGGAACTGTCCTGGCGGAGGTGGAGGGACCGGCCCGGAGCCTCCTGGCGGCCGAGCGGACCGCCCTCAACTTCCTCCAGCGCCTCTCCGGCATTGCCACCCTCACCCGCCGCTTCGTGGACGCCGTCGCCGGGACGCGCGCCGTCATCCTGGACACCCGCAAGACCCACCCCGGCTACCGGGCCCTGGAGAAGTACGCCGTCCGCATGGGCGGTGGGCAGAACCACCGCATGGGCCTCTACGATATGGTGCTCATCAAAGATAACCACATCGCAGCGGCCGGCTCCATCACCGAAGCCGTCCGGCGGGCCCGCGCCGCCCACCCCGACCTGCCCATAGAGGTGGAGGTAAAGAACCTGGACGAACTCCGGGAGGCGCTGGAACTGCCCGTGGACCGAATTATGCTGGATAATTTTGACCTGGAGGACATCCGCGCCGCCGTCCGCATCGCCGCCGGACGGGTGCCGCTGGAAGTCTCCGGCGGCGTGACGCTGGAGCGGGTGGCCGAACTGGCCGCGACGGGGGTGGACTACATCTCTGTGGGCGCGCTGACCCACTCCGCGCCAGCGCTGGATATGAGTATGGAGGTGGTAGACAAGCAGACAAGTGGACAAGGGAGAGCGGTGGATAGCCGTTCGTAGTAAGGCATGGAACGAAGCAAAGGGCCGTTTTTGACCTCTCACTCTCCACCTTACCCAATCCATCCGGACCCGGAGGTGAAAAATGCCCGTACCCCAGACTGTCGGAGAGTTGCTGGACATTCTGATCGCAGGGGAGAAAGCCTCGCAGGAGTTCCATCTCCGGCTTCATCGGATGTTCGCCCACCATCCAACCGCCGCCGAGGTCTTCTGGGCGACGGCCGCCGATGAAGCCCTCCATATCTGGATGTTGCAGCAGGCGCGGGAGTCCCTCACGCCAGAGCAGGCGACGTCCCCGTTGCCTCAGGAGATCGCCTGGAAGGTCTCCGAAATGACGGCCCTTTCGCCGGAAGCGGTGCTGGACCGCATCCAGACCCTGGAGGATGCGGCCCAGGCGATCCACGAACTGGAAGCCTACGAATTCGGTGCCGTTCTGGAATTCATCCTCTCCGAATTCTTCCCCACCGAATACCAGCGGCGGTTTCTGTATTCTCAGTTGAAGGAGCATATAGACCGGCTGGAAAAACTGGGGCCGCCCGAATGGCGTCAGGCGGTTCTGGCGAACAAGGAGAAATAGCATGGCGGAGAAGAGCGTTGTCTACTTCGCGACCGCCCGAGCCGTCCGCTGGGATTACGAATACAGCCTCGCGGCCCGGCTGGAGCGGATGCTGGAGCGGCTGGACCTGGGAAGCCGGATTGAGAAAAACGAGTACGTCGCCATCAAGACGCACTTCGGGTCGCCCGGCGCCCACCGTATCGTGCGCCCCCTCTTCCTGCGCAAGGTCGCCGATGCGGTCAAAGCCGTCGGCGGAAAGCCCTTCGTCTGCGATACGGTGCGGATTAACGGGTGGGACTACCTGGAAGTC
Source organism: uncultured Anaerolineae bacterium (assembly GCA_937942115.1). Lineage (GTDB taxonomy): Bacteria > Chloroflexota > Anaerolineae > B4-G1 > DUEL01 > SpSt-77. The sequence goes on from CALDFY010000236.1 coordinate 5,653, forward strand.
GCCAATCAGAACGGGATCAACCCCCAATCCGTCGGATGTCCGGTTATCCTGGCCGACGGCCTCTTCGGCTGCGACAGCGTAGAGGTCCCCGCCGGCCCCGTCCTGGGCTCCATCCGGGTCGCCTCCGCCATCTACGACGCCCCAGCGATGATTGTCGTCTCCCACTGTAAGGGGCACATTGAGGCCGGGTACGGTGGGGCCATCAAGAATCTGGCGATGGGGGGCGTGGCGGGCCGTCACCGCAGCGGCGATTGGCGACAGGCACGCGGCCACCTCCACGCCGCCGGTCCTGAATCCACTCTGGAGCGCTACCCGGAACGGTGCATCCTCTGCCTCCAGTGCCTTCACGTCTGCCCGACAGGGGCCATTTCGGAGGTGGACGGCGTCCTGGTGGTGGACGATGAGAAATGCTGGCGCTGCGGGCGCTGTGAACGGGTCTGCCCCGAAGGAGCCATCCGGCTCCAGAAACGGGGACGGGACGAGTTCCAGGCCGGTCTGGCCGAGGCCGCGCGGGCCGTCCTCTCCACGTTCCGGCCGGGCAAAGTAGTCTTCCTGAACTTCGCGCTGGAAGTACAGCCCGAGTGCGACTGTATGCCGATGGCCGATACCCCGCTGGTCCAGGATCAGGGGATTTTCGGCGGAGATGACATTGTGGCGGTGGAGCAGGCGACGCTGGATGCCATCAACGGCGCCCTGCCGCTCCCCCAGTCCGCCGCCGCCGACCGGGGGGTTCAGCCCGGCTGGCGCGTCCTGGCGGAGACGCTGGGGGTGGACGGGCAGTTGCATGTGGACGCGGCTTTCGCCCTGGGGATGGGTCGTCGGGAATACCGCCTGGTGGAGGTCTGAGGAACAAAAATAGCGCACCACGGCGAACGCCGTGGTGCGCAAAAGGGAGGGAGGGGGCGGGAGGGGCGCTGCTCAGGATTTACTCATCATCTGGTGGAAAAATCGCATCAGCCGCGCCTTGCGGCGGGCGGCGTTGTTCTTATGGATGATGCCCTTCTCGGCCGCCTTGTCCAGCGCGCTGTATGCCCGGCGGATGGCCTCCTGGGCCTCCTCCGGCCGACCGGAGAGGATGGCCAGGCGGGCCTTTTTGACCATCGTCCGAGCGCGGGTGCGGAACATCTGGTTGCGCTGCCGCCGACGCTCGTTTTTGCGCATATTTTTGATCGCCGACTTCGTGTTTGCCAACGCTTCCCTCCAGGATTCAGATGCAGGTATATTTTACCGCAATTTGCCGGATTTGTCCAGCGCGTCCGGCCTGTCAATTGATCGCCGCCCGGCGCAAAAGGGAGATCACCCACGGCCGCGCCGGGTGCTCCACCCGTTCCAGTTCGGCGATGACTCTCTCCACGTCGTAGGCCACCCGCCGCAGGGAGACCGTGCACTCCGGGCCATTGAAGTCCAGAAGGGTATACCCGGCGCGCGGGTCGCCGTCCAGCGGCAGGCCGACGCTCCCCCCGTTGACCAGCCGCACCCCACCTACCTCCCGGTCCAGTGGGCGGTGGGTGTGCCCGTAGACCATCAGGCGCGCGTCCAGGCCGGAAAGGAAGGGGAGAATCTGCTCCTCCGGCGTGTCGGGGAAGATGTTGGCCTCGTCGTCGCCGGGGACGGCGTGGACGGCCATGACGCGGCCGTAGCCAGGGATGTCCATCTCCAGCCGGGTCGGCAGGTCGCGCAGGAAGAGGTAGTCCTCCCAGGTCAGCCGCCCCACCGTCCAGCGGAACAGCGCGTCCCGCATCTCCAGAAAGCCGGGCATGCGCGCCCAGTCCTCCGGGGAGCGCACCGGCGCCACCGGGCGGCGCCCGGTGACCAGGTAGCGGTCGGTGTTCCCCTGGAGGAAGGAGACGTTGGGGAGCGCGCGCAGGCGGGCCAACGTCTCTTCGGGCCAGGGGCAGAAGGCGACCAGGTCGCCCAGTACCCAGTAGAAGTCCGGCCGGCCCTGGCGCTCCACGTCGGCCAGGACCGCCTCCAGCGCGGGCAGGTTGCCGTGGATGTCGGAAAGGATGGCCCATCGCGTCATAGAAACCTCCTGTTCAGGAAACCCCGCCTTCACAGGGCGATTTCTCTCGGCGAACCGGCGTCGGTAGGTCTGCAGGAAATCGTGGCGGCGCTCTGACGGATTCAGGGGCCCCCAGATGCAGGATAGCCTTTCCAGGCCGTCCCCAAATATGGCGGGCTGAAAGCCCGCCCTACGTCTGACCACGATTCAATGCAGCGCTACCCCGGCGCCTCCGGGGGAAGAGAATCGCCCATACGATGACCAGGAACAGGCCAGAGAGTGCCAGGTCGCGCAGGCGGGTCTGGCGGGCGTAGTCGGACGCGTCAAAGAGCAGGTGGTTCAGCCAGACGTGAGCCTGGTAGAGGGTTGCAACGGCCAGGGTAGCCCAGTGGCTCCAGGGGCGCCGCAGGTAGAGACCCCCCGCGCAGGCCGTCAGCGCAATCCCCCAGAATATCCCCACCCCCGCCAGATACGCCCAGGGGACGGTCAACGGGAGGTCGGGGAGAATCCGGGCATAGCGGAGGGCCATCACGGCCCGCCCCAGGTTGCCCAGGCCCATCAGTCCGAGCAAAAGGACGAGGGAGGCTATCCACCAGCGGGAAGGACGGGCTCTCATTGGGCTCCTTCTACTTCCGGCAGGCACAGCGATGTCCCCGCGCCCCGCCAGGGGAGCCGGCTCACCAACGTCCACAGCGGCTGAAGGCCGTTCACCTCCATCCGCCGGAGATAATACCGGCGCTCCGGCCGCTGGACGGGGCCCCCCCCTCCTCCGACGGCGACCTGATAGCCGGCCCGCTCCAGCAGCGCCGGCAATCCCTTCCGGTAAGCGTTGTAGGGATAAGCGAAACTGACGGCCGAAACCCCCAGTTTCTCCTCCAGAACCTCCCGGGAGCCGGCAATCTCCCGCCACGCTTCCCGGTCGTCCGCTTCGGCCAGGTCAACGTGCTTGCGCCCGTGGGACGCGATCTCCATCCCGGCGTCCCGCATCTCCGCCAGTTCCTCCCAGGTCATAAAGCGCGGGTAGCCGATGAAGGAGGTGCTGACGAAAAACGTGGCCCGTATTCCATACCGCCGGAGGATGGGGAAGGCGACGTCGTACTGTTCCCGCCAGCCGTCGTCAAAGGTCAGCGCGATGGGGCGGTCGGGAAGGGTCGCCTTCCCTTCCAGCGCCGCCGCAATCTCGCCGACGGTCACCGGATGGTAGCCCAGCCGTTGCAGGAGCAACAGTTGGGCCTCCAAATCCGCCGCCGTTACGTTGAAGCGGGAGAGGGAGTGCCCATCCCGCTCCAGCGTCTCCCGACCGACGAAGTGGTACATCAGAATGGGGATCAGGACCTCCCCCTCCTTCAGGCTGTAGACGGGGTCCGGGGCACAGAGGTGCCGATGGAGGAGGGGGTCGGGTGGGGGTTCTCCCGCCGCGACACCGCCGGCTCCTGTCGTGAGAAGGAGGACAAGGGGAAACAGGACGAAGGGCACCGATAGAGAGCGCATTTCTTTCACCTCGGGGCTGTTGTCAATCAGTTGCGGCCACGCGGACGGGGTCTTCCCCTCGTCTGGACAAAGCGGACCAGGAAGTCGGCCTCATCGTATTCCCGATCCTCCGGCCCGTACCATTCAAACGCCAGTTCCAGGGGACGGCCGTCTTCCCCTTGACCCCGCACATAGAGGTAGCGGCGGTCCTTCAGATACGGCCCTCCCGCCGGGGTTGCGGCTCCCAGAGCAGAGGCCAGGGCCCCCTTCAGGATGTGCCCGACGATGAACGGCTTCCAGTCCGGGCGCGGGAGGGAGACCTCCACGCGAATGTGGCCCAGGGGCATGATACACCACCCATCGGGCCGGCCGTCCAGTTTGCTGCGCAGCGAAGGGTAGAGCCAGGCAAGCAGATAATCCGGCGTTAACTGTACATCCCCCAGGGAACTCGCCACCTGGGCGTTCAGGCTTTCCACGAAGGCCTGCTCCTCCGGCGTGGCGGTCTGCCAGTCTATGATGCGGATGTGCCGGAAGGCCGGGCGGGGATGGTGGTCCCAGGGGAATTTCCGGTAGAGGCGAAAAGATTCGTTCCCCTCGCGGTGGCGCCACAGGCACTCCAGAAGGTCCTGGAAGAAATGGACTGCCTCCGGGTCATCTACGGAGAGGACGAAGCCCCATGTCCCCTCTTCGGGGAGGACGGCCATTTCGTCCACGAAGTACGCCTCCGGGAAGAAGGCCAGCACGTCCTCCCGGCGGGCGCCGGGCAGATGGATTTCCTGCACGCTGGGGTAGAGGGTGATCCTGGCGTTGGACCGGGATAAGCCGCTGGTGCCGGCCGCGATCCGGGCCTTGTGCGGCTGCGTGAAGTCCACTTCGTGCCAGCGGCGGCCGGTGCGCCAGCGGAGGCGGTCACCCTCCAGGATCAGTTCTCCCCGCCCCCGTTCGGCCAGGCGTATGAGGAACGGGTAGGTCACCACAGCGACGGCCAGCCCGGGGATAAACCCCCCGAAACAGAGCAACACCCCCAGCCAACCGGGGACGTTCCAGCCCAGGAGGGCCAGAATACCCAGGTATAGCCCTCCCCAGACCCCCAGGCAGATCAGGGTGGGCAGGACGACGGTGTACCAGCCGCTGGTGTACGGAATCTTCAGGTGATGCATCTTTGCGCCTCTTTGGGCACGTTTACAGCGAGTTACGCACCGCGTAGGACGGCCTTTCCAGGCCGTCCGGACGGGCTCAACAGGACGGGCTCAAAAGCCCGTCCCACGAGTACACCCACTCTCCCCCCACCATCATCCCCAGCACCCGCGTAGGATGGCCTTTCCAGGCCGTCCGGACAGGCTCAACAGGACGGGCTCAAAAGCCCGTCCCACGAGTACACCCACCGTCCCCCCACCATCGTCCCCAGCACCCGCGTAGGACGGCCTTTCCAGGCCGTCCGGACAGGCTCAAAGAGACGGGCTCAAGAGCCCGTCCTGCGAGTACACCCACCGTCCCCCCACCATCGTCCCCAGCACCCGCGTCCGGGGGATGAGGGACGGGTCGGCGGCGAAGACGTCCTGATCCAGTACCACCAGGTCGGCCCATTTGCCGGGGGTCAGGGTGCCCAGGCGGGTATCCAGCCCGGCCGCGCAGGCCGCGCCCCAGGTGTAGGCCCGAACGGCCTCCTCCACGGTGATCCGCTGGGCCGGAACCCATCCCTCCGGCCCGCCGTACCCGTCCGGGCGGGCGCGGGTGACCGCCGCGTGGATGCCCAGGAACGGGTTGGGACTCTCCACGGGGCAATCGGAGCCGAAGGCCAGGACCGTCCCGGCGTCCAGGAGGGAGCGCCAGGCGTAGGCGGTAGCGCAGCGGGCAGGGCCCCAGTACCGGTCCGCCATCGGCGCGTCCTGGACGGCGTGGATGGGCTGCATAGAGGCGACAACCCTCAGCGCGGCCAGTCGGCCCACGTCGTCCGGGTGGAGCAACTGGACGTGCTCTATGCGGTGACGGAGACGGGCGCGGTTCTCCGGCGGCAGGGCTTCCAGGGCGTCCAGCACCAGCCGGTTGGCCCGGTCACCGATGGCGTGGACCGCCAGCGCCAGCCCGCCCTCCGCCGCCCGCCGGATAGCCTCCCCCAGCGCCTCCGGCTCCATGGTCAGGATGCCCCGGTTGTCGGGTTCGCCGATGTACGGCTCCAGCATGGCCGCCGTGCGGGGGCCCAGCGCGCCGTCGGCGAAGAGTTTGACGCCGCCAATGCGCAGGAAGTCGTCCCCCAGGCCGGAGCGAAGATGGAGCGCCAGCGCCGATTCCAGTGCCTCCAGCGGCAGGTAGAAGACGATGCGCAGGGGGAGCGGGGCCCTGTCCTCCCGGAGCCGCTGATACGCCTCCAGCGCGGTCAGGTCGCCCATGTCGTGGACGGCGGTGAGGCCCAGGCGGGCCAGGTGCTCCAGCGCGGGCGGGAGCATCCGCGCCAGGGCCGCCGCGCCGGGGCGGGGGACGGCTTCCTGGATCAGCCGCATCGCCTCCTCCAGGAAGAGGCCGGTGGGGCGGCCCGCGTCGTCCCGGACGATTTGCCCGCCGGGCGGGTCGGGGGTGCTGGCAGTGATGGCGGCCCGCTCCATCGCGCGGGTGCTGGCGACCAGCGCGTGCCCGCTCCGGGCCGTCAACACAACGGGATGGTCCGGCGCAACACTATCCAGGTCGGCGGCGGTGGGGAAGCGGCGGTCGGGCCATTCCTCCTGATGCCACCCCTGACCCAGGATCCACTCCCCCGCCGGGGTGACGGCGGCCCGCGCGGCCACCCGGGCCAGCATCTCCTCCCGCGTGGCCGTCCCGGTCAGGTCCACCTGCTGCAGCCCCAGGGCGAACCAGGAGAGGTGGATGTGGCTATCGGTCAGGCCCGGGATGACCGTCCGCCCTTCCAGGTCCACCACCTCCGTCCCCGGGCCGGCCAGCGCGCGCAGGTCATCCCCGCCCACGGCCCGGACCCGCCCCCCGCAGACCGCCAGCGCACTGGCCCGGGGATGCTGCGGGTCCATGGTGTAGATGCGCCCGTTGATCAGCAAGAGGTCAGCGCTCATAGTTGGGGCCCAACAAGAAATCGGGGGTCAGGAACTCCTGGGGCACTTTCTTCTCTTGAGGCAGGTAGATGGCGACAGGAATATCCAGGTCGGCCAGATACCGGCACATCAGGGGGCCCACTTCGCGCCACTCCAGGCCTCCCAGTCCACATCCCAGGGCCGGTACTGCCAGCGACCGGATACCCTCTGTTTTGTAGTGCTCCTGAATCCAGCGGAGACCCTCTTCTATCCCGTTGATGTCCGACCGCTCCCGCCAGTGCCGTTTGGTAGGGAACAGCAGAAACCATCGGGCCTCGTTGGCTTCGGGGAGCGGCCCCTCGGCCAGTTCCTGCTCCAGAGAAGCCTCGCGTTTGTAGAGATACGGCCTCCCCATTACCAGGATTTTCTGACGGCATACCTCCTGGTATCTGACGTAAACATCCGGAAACTGGTACTTTGCGCGAGACGCCATGCCCTTCCCCATCACCCCGACCGTGTTCACGCTTACGGTCAGGGTCTGCATCTGGGAGAAGAACATATCCCCGTCCACCAGGAACAGAGTTCCCGTCACTTTCCACTGCTGGCGCGGGCGGAAAAACATAGGAGGTTCCGGAACTACGGGGATCCGTTCCGCCAATGGGCCGAGGAGTTGTTGCACCTTCTTTGCGTCTTCGCGATCGGCCACATAGATGGTGTGGATGAAATCCGGGGGTACCCGGTCCGGGACCAGGCACTCGGACATCATGATCCGCTTAGAGCCATCCTCCTGAGCCCACCATTCCCGCTGAAGCAAATCCCAGATTTCTTTTTCTTGCAACGCCTTTAATCCCTCGTCTTTCGGCATAATGACCGACAACGGGCTGGCGGCATTGCCGATGGAGATGAAAGAGGCAATCTGCAGAATCTGGGGTCTGACCGCCAGTATAGCAATTCCTTTGGCCTTTCTCTCATTGACGACCCGATACAGCATTGCATTGCGCGGTTGAAAGTACAGGTTGGCGAATTCCCAGAGGCTCTTCCCATCGGGTGTCGTTCTCTGCTGGCGGCTCTTCACGATACTCTCATCGTAAATCGGGGTATATGGGATGCCTCGCCTCTGAACTTCGGCGTGGGAAAGGATACCCTCCCGCAAAATACTGGGAAGGTTTTCCACGGGAGCAATATAGTACAAATTCTGAACCTCCCGTCTCCTCGCCATTTTAACTCCTTTCTTGCCTTTTGCGCCATCCCCTTCCGGTGTATAATTATAGCCACCTTCTCCGGAAAGGAAAATCGCTATGCGCCTGCTCATCCGCCAGGTGGCTGCCATCCCGCTGGACGGGGAAAAAGACATGCTCCCCGAAGTGGACATCGCCATAGAGGACGGGCGAATCCGGGCAATGGGAGCAGTCCCGCCCGATTTCGTCCCCGAGCAGACAATAGACGGTCGGGAGTTCCTGGCCCTGCCGGCTTTCTTCAACGCCCACACTCACGCCGCGATGACCCTGGAGCGGGGCTGGGCGGAGGACCTCCCCTTTGACCGCTGGCTGAACGAGAAAATCTGGGTGGCCGAGTCGGCCCTGGAGGAAGAGGACGTCTATTGGGGCGCGGCGCTGGCCTGCTGCGAGATGATCCGCTCCGGCGTCGTCGGCTTCGCCGACCACTACTTCTGGATGCACCAGGTCGCCCGCGCGGTTGCCGAGGCCGGGATGAAGGCCCTCCTGGCCTGGTGCCAGTTCGGCATCGGCGCCGAGCACGAGGTGGGCGGCGCCACGCTGGAAGATACCGTCGCCTTTATCCGGGAGTGGCACGGCGCAGCGGACGGCCGCATCCGCTGCGCGCTGGGGCCCCATTCCCCCTACATGTGCCCGCCGGAGTTCCTGCGCCGGGTCGTGGAGGAAGCGGAGCGGCTGGGGGTGGGCATCCACCTCCACGTGGCCGAATCGGAGGAACAGGTCGCCAACTCGCTCCGGGCCCACGGCCGGACCCCGGTGGCCCATCTGGCCCACCTGGGCGTCTTTGACCATCCCACCATCGCCGCCCACTGCATCGCCGTCACCGATGAGGACCTGGACATCCTGGCCCGGAAGGGCGTCTGGGTGGCCCACACCCCCAAGACCTACATGAAACTGGCTATGGGGATGGCCCCGCTGGACCGTTTCCTGGCGGCGGGGGTCCGGGTGGCGCTGGGGACGGACGGGCCGGCCTCCAACAATGACCTGAACATGCTGGAGGTCCTGCGCATTGCGGGACTGGTGCACAAAAACCGTGTCGGCGACCCGGCGGCGTTCCCGCACCACCTGCTCCTGCGGCTGGCGACGCACGTAGGGGCAACCCTTGCGGTTGCCCCCAACGGGGCAGGGGCAAGCCCTGGGGCAGGGGCAAGCCCTGGGGCAGGGGCAAGCCCTGCCCCTACAACGGATAATGTAGGGGCAACCCTTGCGGTTGCCCCAAATGTGGGCGTCTTGCGGCCCGGCGCCCCCGCCGACCTGATCCTGATGGACACCCGGGGCGTCCACTGGGCCCCGCGCCACGACCTGGCCGCCAACGTCGTCTACGCCAGCCACCCCGCCGACATCCGCTACGTCTTCTGCGACGGGCGGCCCCTGCTGTGGGACGGCGAACTGGTCACGCTGGACGAAGAGCGCATCCGCTACGAGGCGGAGCGGCGGGCCTTCCGCATGGTCGGCACACCGATGCGCCCGGTGAGGAGGTATCAGGGGTAGACCCCGTTCTTTGCGGTTCCGCCCATCCCAAAACCTGCGCTGACTGGAGGCTTCCGAATGAACGCTGTCCTCGCCCTTCGCTGCACCATCTGCGGCGCCGAGTACGGCCCGGACGAACTGGACTACGTCTGCCCGCATCACGGGAACGACGGCATCTTAGACGTGGTCTATGACTACGACCGCATCCGGCGGGAGGTCTCGCCCCAGGCGTTGACCGCCCGTCCGGAGCGCTCCATCTGGCGCTACATGCCCCTCCTGCCGGTAGACCCGGAGGTGGCCCGGCGACTGGCAGAGGGGACGGTGCTGGGGAGCGTCGGCGGGACGCCCCTCTATCCGGCCCCCCGCCTGGCCCAGGCGCTGGGGCTCCGGCATCTCTGGGTCAAGGACGACAGCCGCCAGCCCACCGCGTCCTTCAAGGACCGCGCCTCGGCCATAGCGGTCGTCCGGGCGCGGGAGCGGGAAGCGGAGGTGGTGACGACGGCCAGCACGGGCAACGCCGCCGCCGCGCTGGCGGGACTCTGCGCTGCCGTCGGCCAGCGCACCGTCATCTTCGTCCCCCGGACCGCCCCCCCGGCCAAAGTGGCCCAACTCCTGGCCTTCGGCGCCACCGTCCTGCTGGTGGACGGCACCTACGACCAGGCCTTTGACCTCTGTCTGGAGGCATCGGCGGCCTTCGGCTGGTACAACCGCAACACCGCCTACAACCCGTACATGTCCGAAGGGAAGAAGACCGCCGCCTACGAAATCTGCGAGCAACTGGCTGCCCAGAGGGACGATTCGGCCCCCTTCCGGCCCCCGGACGTCATCCTCATCCCCGTCGGCGACGGGTGCATCATCGGCGGCATCCATAAGGGACTGCGGGACCTGGCCGCGCTGGGCTGGATAGACCGGATGCCGCGCCTGATCGGAGTCCAGGCCGAGGGCTCCTCCCCGCTGGTGGACGCCTGGGAGCGGGGGCTGGAGGGCTGGGAGATGACGCCCGTGGAGGCCTACTCGGTGGCCGATAGCATCGTCGCCGGCCTCCCCCGCGACCGCATCAAGGCGCTGCGCGCGGTGCGGGAGACGGGCGGCGCCTTCCTCCGCGTGAGCGACGAGGAGATTCTGGCCGCCATCCCCGCGCTGGCCCGGGGGTGTGGGGTCTTCGCGGAACCGGCAGCGGCGGCCGCCTACGCCGGTTTGGTGAAGGCCGTGGAGCGGGGACTGGTGGGGTCGGAGGATGAGGTGGTCGTCCTGGCTACCGGCTCCGGCCTGAAGGACGTCGCCAGCGTGATGAAGGCGACGGGTCAGCCCCTCACCGTCGCCCCCCGTCTGGAAGATGTCCGGCGGGCAATGGCCCAAATGTAGCGCAGGCCGCCCGGCCTGTATCCGCAGGCGAACAGCCTGCGCTACAAAAAGCCGGTTGAAGGAGGTCCGATGAAGCGGATTTATATGGACTATTCCGCCACCACCCCGGTGGATCCCCGGGTGGTGGACGCGATGGCACCCTACTGGAGCGACGTCTTCGGCAACACCTTGTCGGCCCACGCCTGGGGGCAGGCCGCTGCGACGGCGCTGGAGCGGGCACGGGAGCAGGTGGCCCGCATCCTGGGCGCCCGCCCGTCGGAAATCGTCTTTACCGCGTCGGGGACGGAGGCGGATAATCTGGCCCTGCGCGGCGTTGCCTGGGCCGCCCGTCGGGCCGGTCGCGGCAACCACATCGTCACCACGCCCATAGAGCACCACGCGGTGGAGGCCACCGTGGAGCAACTCCACCGCCTCTTCGGCTTTGAGGTGACGGTCGTCCCGGTGGACGGGCACGGGCTGGTGGACCCGGACGCGGTTCGGCAGGCCATCCGTCCCGATACGGTTCTGGTCAGCGTGATGACGGCCAGCAACGAGGTCGGCACGGTCCAACCCATCGCCGAAATCGCCGCCGTCTGCCGGGAGCACGGCGTCCCCTTCCACACCGACGCGGTCCAGGCCGCCGGGCGAATGGCGCTGAATGTGGAGGACTTGGGGGTGGACCTGCTGGCCCTCTCGGCCCACAAGTTCTACGGCCCCAAGGGGGTGGGGCTTCTCTACGTCCGGCGGGGGCTGGCGCTGATGCCGGCGATTACCGGCGGGGGGCATGAGGGCGGTCGCCGCCCCGGGACGGTCAACGTGGCGGGCATCGTCGGCATGGCGACAGCGCTGGAACTGGCGGAGGCGGCGCGGGAGGAGGAGACGGCCCGCCTGGCCCGCCTGCGGGACCGGCTGATAGAGGGCGTCCTCTCCGCCATCCCGGATGTCCGCCTGACCGGCCACCCGACCCGGCGGCTCCCCCACCTGGCCAGTTTCGCCATCCGGGGCGTGGAGGGCGCGTCGGTGGTGGTCGGGCTGGACCTGGAGGGGATTGCGGCCAGTTCCGGAGCGGCCTGTACGGAGGGGGAAGCCCGCCCGTCCCCGGTCCTGGAGGCCATGGGACTGGCGCCGGAGTGGGCAGTGGGCGCGCTGCGCCTCTCCCTGGGCCGGTACAATACCGAAGAGGACGTAGACGCCGTTCTGGAGGCCCTACCCCGCGTGGTGGCCCGCCTGCGGGAAGAGTAGCGCAAGATAAATCTTGCGCTACATCGGAGATTCCGGTATGGAGAAATCCAGAGGGCTGGAGAGTCCGGAGGACCTGGAAGCACTGAGGAAGGTCTTTGAGAAGTACCCGGACATCCGGGCGGTCTACCTTTTCGGGTCGGCGGCGGAGGGACGGGTCGGCCCCGAGAGCGACCTGGACCTGGCGATCGTGCCCCGCTCTCCGGCCGCGCGCGCCCACCGCCTGGACATCCTGGCCGACCTGGCCCGGGCGGGGTTCTGCAACGTGGACCTGGTCTTTCTGGACACCGAAGACATCGTCCTGCAATACGAGGCCGTTCGCCTGAACCGGGTAGTGTATCAGACGGCGGACTTTGACCGGGGGGAGATGTACTCCCGTATTGTTCGCCGGTATCTGGATTTTTGGCCGTACCTTCAGGCCCAACGCGAGGCGTACAAACGGAGGATTCTCCATGATTCGGGCGGAAGTCATCCGCAAACGGCTGAATAAACTGGATGAATACCTTGCCATCCTGCGCACCCTACAGAGGTACAATTGGGAGGATTTCATCCGGGACCCCGAACACTACGGGAGTGCAGAGCGCTTTCTCCAATTGGCGATTGAGGCCGTCAACGACATTGGGGGTCATGTGATCGCCGCGCTGAATCTGGGGACGGTCAACTGGTACAGCGACATCCCGACCATTCTGGCGGAGAAGGGCTACATCCATCCGGAACTGCGGGAACGGTGGATTCGGATGATCGGTTTCCGAAACGCGCTGGTCCACGATTATTTGGAAATAGACCGCCGGATCGTCTATGAGGTACTTCGGAAAGGCCTGGAGGACCTGGAGGCATTGAGGGAAGTCTTTGTCCAATTTCTGTGAACCTGTAGTGCAGGCCGCCCGGCCTGCAACGCAGGCGAACAGCCTGCGCCGCGAATGCGTAGTTCCGATGAGCCACCATGTCGTGATTGCGATGAGCGGAGGGGTGGATAGCAGCGTTGCGGCGACGCTGCTGGTGGAGCAGGGGTACCGGGTGACCGGCGTGATGCTGCGGCTGTGGGCCGAACCCGCCGCCGGCTGCCGGGATAACCTCTGCTGCACGCCGGAAGCGGTGGAGCGCGCCCGGGACGTGGCCGCGCGGCTGGGCATCCCGTTCTATGAAGTGGATATGCGGGAGCCCTTCCGCCGCGCCGTCGTGGAGACCTTCGTCGCCGAATACGCCGCCGCCCGTACCCCCAACCCCTGCATCCCCTGCAACCGGGAAATCCGATTTGGATTGATGATGAACTGGGCCCTGGAGCAGGGGGCGGACTTTCTGGCGACCGGCCATTACGCTCGTGTCCGCCGGGTGGGGGAACGCTACCAGTTGCTGCGGGGCCGGGACCGCACCAAAGACCAGTCCTACGTCCTGCACGTCCTGACGCAGGAGCAACTGGCGCGCGTCCTCTTCCCCCTGGGCGACCTGACCAAGAAGGAGGTCCGGGAGATAGCGCGGGCCCGGGGCCTCCCCGTTGCCGACCAGCCGGAGAGCCAGGACGTCTGCTTTCTGGCCGACGGGGATTACCGCCGGTTCGTCGCCGAACACGCGCCGGAGGCGGCCCGGCCAGGCCCGATCCTGGATACGGCGGGCCGGGTGCTGGGAGAACACAAGGGGTTAATCCACTACACCATCGGGCAGCGGAAGGGCATCGGCGTATCGGCGTCGGTTCCCCTCTACGTCCTGGCGCTGGACCCTCAGCGCAACGCCCTGATTGTCGGGAGGGCGGAGGAGTTGGGGCAATCGGAGTGTGTCGTTGCCCGGATGCACTACATCTCCGGGGAGGAGCCGCCGGGGCCCTTTGCGGCCACCGCCCAGATTCGCTACCGGCACAAGGAAGCCCCGGTGGTCGCCACGCCTCTGCCAGGGGGCCGTCTCCACGTCCATTTTGCCGTCCCCCAGCGGGACATCACCCCGGGCCAGTACCTGGTGCTGTATGACGGTGAGGTCGTCCTGGGGGGTGGGGTCATTTGTGCGCCGTGGGAAAGCGTGATACAATGAATGTTGAGATGAAACGGCACATTCTGGCACGAGCAGCGAAAGAACTGACAGAGAGATACACGCGAGCCCTGGGGACCAACCTGGTGGCCCTGGCGTTCTTTGGCTCGTGGGCAAGGGGAGAGGAGAGAGAAGATAGCGACCTGGATGTTCTGCTAATCGCACAGGAACTGCCCACCCATCCCCTGGAGCGCAACCGCCGGATCTACGAGCCCCTTTGGGAGTGGAGAGCGAAACCCTGTGCCGTTTCCATTCTGGCGAGGACGGTGCGGGAGTTTACAGCCGATATAACGCCCCTTCATCTGGACCTGGCCGCTGCACGTTCAGCAACTCCTCCCGCTCGCAGAAGAATACGGTCGGAAGAAGCACGTCCTGACCCCATACGGCGATGAGGAGACGTTTCTGACTCCTTGGGACCTCTTTGGCGAAACCGATGCACGGATAGCGGTGGAGGACACCCGCTGGTGCATCGCTGTTGCCAGAGAGGTCTACGAACATCAGTTTGGGGAACCACCATCCCGTTAAGAAAGGGGAGCGATGAAGGAAGCGAGCGCCGAGAATCCGGAAGCCGTCCCCGCGCCCGCTGAGGCGCGTCTCAAGCGCAACCTGATTCTGAGTCTGGTCATCGTCGGCGTGCTGATGCTGGGTATGATCGCCCTGCTGGTGGTGCTGGCAGTGGACGCCTATCGCTCCCCGGTCCAGCCCAGCCCGGGGGCGGCGGTCGTCTCCCTGCTGCGGGATGCGGCCATCATCCTGGTCGCCTTTGAGACCCTCCTGATCGGCATCCTGCTCATCGTCCTGACGATCCAGGTGCAGGCACTGGTGTCGCTCCTGCGGGACGAAATCCGCCCGATGCTGGAGACCCTCAACGACACCCTGGCGACGGTTCGGGGGACGACGCGGTTTGTCAGCCATCACGTCGTCTCCCCGACGATCCAGGCGGCCAGTTTTATGGCCGGGGTGCAACGGGTGCTGAAGGAGATGGCAGGGTTCTTGAGGAAGCGCTAATGGAAAAGCCGTCCCTTCTGCAACTGAAGAATATGTGGAGATTGCCCGTCAGCGCCTTCTGGCCTATTTCAACGGCACGCTTCGCTATCGCCCACTGGGCAAACCTGTCTATCAACCGACTGGCCGGGAGAAAGTCGCCCAGATACCTGAAGAGTGGTGCCCTGCTTTGAGCAGTTTGTATGGGACCTGGAGCACCGGGGAGTAGCGGATATTGATATTCCCGTCCTCGTTTTGGGAGTAGTTGGATAGAAATTATTTATTATATCCACTCAGAAGCAGGAGGTCTCTCATGGCAAAAGATAACGGCAGCGATGTGGTGGCATTCCTGACCGGATTTGTGGTCGGCGGGCTGGTGGGGGCAGCGGTGGCCCTGCTCTTCGCCCCCCAGTCCGGTGAGGAGACCCGGGCCCAGATTCGCGCCAGAGGCGTGGAACTGAGCGAAAAGGCGAAAGAAGAGGCCGAGAGGGCCCGCGCCCAGGCAGAACGGGCGCTGGAAGAGGCCCGCGCGAAGGCCGAGGCGGTCGCCGCCGATCTCCGCCGCCGGGCCGAAGAAATTCAGGCCCAGGGGCAGGTGGTCCTGGAGGAAGGCCGCCGACAACTGACCGAAGCAGTGGAGGGAACCCGTAAGGCCGTCGCTCGCGCCCGGGGAGGCGCCCCCGCTGAAGAACCCACTGCCTGAACCCTCCAGCATCGGGACTATCGGCCGGGAACCGCCGCAAAAGGGCGGGAAGGGCACGCGCGCCCCGTGCCCTTCACCTTTCACCTTCACGCCGCGAGGTGACCGATGGAACTCCTGACCGTCCGCATCCAGAAACCGGATGAGGTCAACTTCATCCTGGGAATGAGCCACTTCATCAAGACCGTGGAGGACATCCACGAGGCGCTGGTGAACACCGTGCCGGGCATCCGCTTCGGCCTGGCCTTCTGCGAGTCCTCCGGCCCGGCCCTGGTCCGCTGCACCGGCACCGACGAGGCTATGATAGAACTGGCGAAGGGGAACGCCCTGGCCATCGGCGCGGGCCATTCGTTCATCATCTTCCTGGCCCCCGGCTTCTACCCCATTAACGTCCTCAACGCCGTCAAGATGGTGCCGGAGGTCTGCCGCATCTTCTGCGCCACTGCCAATCCCGCCGAAGTCATCGTCGCCCAGACGGAGCAGGGACGGGCCATTCTGGGGGTGGTGGATGGCGTCAGCCCCAAAGGGGTGGAGGGGCCGGAGGACGTGGCCCACCGCAAGGAATTCCTGCGGAAAATCGGCTACAAACTGTAGGAGGCCGGATGCGCACTTCTCTTCCGCCCGTAGTGCGAGAGGCCTGGGGAGAGAGCGTTGCCGACGCCTTTACCCTCTGGCTGGAGGATTGGGGAGGCCGCCTGATCCGGGAGAAGGCCGTTTCCCGGGACGAATATCGGGAAATCCTCTCCCGCCTGGACGTCCTGGAGCGAGAGGTTGCCCTCCTGCGGGAAGAAATGGCCCGGATGCGGGCAGAATTTCGCCAGGAAGTTCAAGCCCTCCGTCAGGAGATGCTCGCTCTCCATCAGACGACGCTGGAGCAGTTAGACCGGTATCAGGCCCAGGCGCAGGAGCGGATGGACCGGATGGAGGCCCGGACGCAGGAGCGGATGGACCGGGAATTCTCGGCAGTCCATGAACGCCTGGACCGAATGTACCACCAGATGGTCATCCAGACCCGCTGGTTGATCGGGGCCCTGCTGGGGTTCGGCACCATCATCACCGTCCTGCTGGCGATTGCCCAGTTCAAACCGTAAAAGGTCGGCGATGGAAATCCCCTCCCTCTTCCTGGCTCTCCTGGCGGGCCTGGCGTCCTTTCTTTCCCCCTGCGTCCTCCCGATGGTGCCGGCTTACATCGGCTACCTGAGCGGCCGCGCCATCGCCGGGACGGATGCCGGGACCTCTGCCCGGGAGCGGTTTGCCACTTTCCTCCATGCCCTGGCCTTTGTGCTGGGCTTCTCTGCGGTCTTCGTCGCTCTGGGCGCGGCGGCCGGTGGGCTGGGCCGCCTCCTGCGCGCCGACTGGGTCCGCTGGCTCGGCGGCCTGGTGATGGTCTTCTTCGGGCTGGCGCTGATGGGGGCGGTCAAACTCCCTGCGCTCTACACCGAACGGCGGCTTCACCTCCGCGCCGGTTCCCGATGGGGCTACCTCTCCTCGGCCCTCGTCGGCGTCTCCTTTGCCGCCGGATGGACCCCCTGCGTCGGGCCGGTGCTGGGGGCCATCCTGGCCCTGGGGGCCAGCCAGGAGACGGCGGGGAAAGCCGTGCTCCTGCTGGCGGCCTACTCCCTCGGCCTGGGCATCCCCTTCGCTGGAGTGGGACTGGCGGTGGACCGGATGGGTGCGTGGCTGCGACGCCTGCACCGCTACCTCCGCCCCATCCAGGTCGCCACCGGCGCCGTCATTCTCCTGTTCGGCGTGCTCCTCTTTATGGACTGGCTGCGCGTCCTGGGCGCGTGGATGACCTCCCTGGGCCTGGGCTGGGACCTGGGGCTATAACGGGCCGGGCTCCTCAGAAGGAGCCCGGCACGTTTTACCTCTCCTGTTTCAGTTTCCCCGTCTGTTTGTTACGCGTCATTCCCCTGGCCAAAACTCCCCTGTGGGCAATGGTCAGTGCTCTGTGTCCGTGGTCCGTCGTCTCCAGAGGGTCAGGTCGGTCTGGAATTCCAGACCCAGGACGGATGCCAGTGCTCTGCCCTCCGGCTCCTCTATGAGAAGGTCCACGTAGGCAAAGCCCAGGCGGGCCGCCAGGGCCTGCAGGGCCTCCACTGCCGGGCGCAGGTCGGCCTCCGGCGGCGCCCAGACGAAACCGTCGGCCTGGGCGGGTGCCAGGGGTTGCGCCCGCAGGCCCAGCCAGACTGTCTCTCCGCCCGGCAGGCGGGCCTGCCAGCGCCCCCACGGGAGACGGGCCAGTTCCGGCAGCGGTCGGTCGGCGATTTCAAACCACATGTGGCGCCCGGTCTGGTAGCGGCCCACCCGCAGCGCCAGCCCCTGCCCGACAGGGTAGGGGGCATCGTCGGCCCGGCGGAGGTCGGCGGGCAGCGGCCCCTCTCGCGCCGGGGCCTGCCACTCCCGCAGCCACAGCCAGGGCTCAAACCCCACCCGGCGGTAGAACGGCTCCGCCTCCCGCTCCGGTTGGGTCGTGAGCGCCGCGCAGCCGCGCTCCCGGGCCAGCGCGACCCCCGCCTCCACCAGCGTCCGGCCCACTCCCCGCCCCAGATGGGCCGCGTGGACGTAGAGGAGAGAAATGTGCAGGACGTGCCCATACGGCGGCGGCTCATCGTCCTCCACGAACTCCGCCTCGCCCACCACTTCATGGCGCAGGCTGTCAGCCTGCGCTACAGCGACCAGGGCCAGATGGCCCGCCCCCAGCCAGTGTCGGAGGTGCGCCGCGCAGGTCTCTCCATTCATCCACGGGCCGCCGTGGAGCCAGTGCTCGTAGGGGGAGAGGGCATCGTAGGGCACCGGATCCCCTTTCCCGCCCCGCCGCCAGACCCGAATATGGCTGCAGTGGACGGCGGTGATGGCGGCCGCGTCCTCGGGCGTCGCCGGGCGGATGGTCAGACCGTTCATTACTTCTAACCCGGAAATTGGCAAATTACGACTCCCGATAATGGCAGCCCTGGCTCCGGCGGTTGTGGTAGGCGGCCTCTGCGACCAGCAGGGCGGCCTGTACCGCGTGGCGCAACCCCACCAGTCCATCGCTCAGCCGGCTGGCCCGGTAGAAGTCGTCTATCTCTTCCTTCAGGTGACGGAGGTCCCGCAGGGCGCGCGTGAGCCGCCGCTCGGAGCGGACCAGTCCCACGTAGTTCCACATCGTGTACTGAATGGCCCGCAGGTCGCGCCAGATGAGGGCCGGGTCCGCCTCCTCCACCCCCGTCTCCTCCCAGGGCGGGACCTCCTGCGGGGAGACGACAGTCAGCGCGCCCCGCGCAGCGATGTCCTGCGCCGCGCGATGCCCCCAGACCAGCCCTTCCAGAAGCGACGTGGAGGCCAGCCGGTTAGCCCCGTGGACCCCCGTGCAGGCCACCTCCCCAACGGCGTAGAGGTTGCGGACCGTCGTCCGGCCCCACTCGTCGGTCCAGACCCCGCCGCAGAAGTAGTGGGCCGCCGGGACGACCGGGATGGGCTGGGCGGTGATGTCCAGTCCCAGCGACCGGCAGCGATCATAGATGGTGGGAAAGCGCTCCCGAATCCGCTCCGGCGGGAGGACGGAGGCGATGTCCAGCAGGACGTAGGGGTACCCGTTGGTGACCATTTCGTGGTGGATAGCCCGCGCGACCACGTCCCGGGGCGCCAGGTCGCCCCACTCCGGCGCGTACTTCTGCATAAACGGACGGCCATCCGGAGTGAACAACCGTCCTCCTTCCCCCCGCACCGCTTCGGAGATGAGAAACCCCTCCGCGCCGGGAAGGGCCAGGACGGTGGGGTGGAACTGGACGTATTCGGCGTTGATGACCCGCGCGCCGGCCCGGTAGGCCATAGCCAGGCCGTCGCCCCGGGCGCCTTCCGGATTGGTGGTGTACCGGTAGATGCGGCCCAGGCCGCCCGTCGCCAGCACCGTCGCCCCGGCCAGATACCGGTGCACCCGTCCGGTGGACCGGTCCAGCACGTACGCGCCGTGGCAGGTGATGGGGTCGTAGACGGTGAGGGAGTTTCGGGCGTGGTGGGGGAAGGTGATGAGGTCCACCGCCGTAGCGTCGGTCACCAGGCGGACGTTGGGGTACCGGCGCAGGGCGGCGACCAGCGCGCCGATGATGGCCCGCCCCGTCGCATCGCCGACGTGGAGGATGCGGGGGCGGGAGTGGGCCCCCTCCAGACCGTAGGCCAGCCGTCCGTCGGGCTTCCGGTCAAAGGGGACACCCAGTTCCCGGATCAGCAACTCCTCCACCAGCCGGGGCCCCTCCTCAGCCAGGATGCGGACGGCGGCGGGGAGGCTGAGGCCGGCTCCGGCGGCCAGGACGTCCTGGGCCAGCAGGTCGGGGCGATCGTCCTCCCCCAGGGCGACGATGCCGCCCTGGGCGTAACGGGTATTGCTCTCTTCCGGTTCGGCCGCGCGGGTAATGACGGTGACCTGCCGCTGCCGGTCGCGCGCCAGGAAGAGCGCGGCCGTCGCTCCAGCAACGCCACAGCCGATGATCAGGACGTCAGTCTCTACCGGTTCGGTCATGAGCCCTCCGTGAGCCATTCCACCCGGATCAGCCCTTCCAATTGCTGGAATGCCGATCGCCTGTGACCAGTGTTGCGCCCTGCACCCGGGCCAGTGCTGCCGCAAAAACGTCCGCATAGGAAAGGGAATGATTCGCTTTGATGTGTGCGGCTGCAAACGTGAGGTCTCGGTCTGCAGGAACAATCTCTATGGGGAGATGGTCTATGATCCGGATGGCTTCCTCTGCGGCGGGACGTCCCCCTTGCCGTTCACTGATATAGAGCACCTCCCCGTAGTTCATCAGGCACAGAGAGAGGCGAATCTTTCCTGCGTGAGCGCTGAGAGGCAACTGCCGGATCCGCTCCGCTCCTGGTTCTCCGCGCAGATAGGCGAGGAGCGCAAAGGCGTCAAAAACGTAATGGCGGCTCAATTTTCTGTTCCTCCCTCTCCTGCTCTCTTTCCCGCTCTCTCAGGAGAGCCTGCGTCCAAGGCCCCCCTCTCCAAAACGCCGAAGGGCTCCAAAACCCTCCTGGATGGGGTCTTCCGGGACCGACACGATAGAGAGCACGCCGCCATAGTCTATAAACTGAACTCGTGTGCCGGGTCGCAGGCCATATCGCTCCCGGTACTCTTTGGGGATCACTACCCACCCTTTCGGAGAAACGGTTATGATCGTCATACTGAAACCCCAATCAGTAATACTTTCTGCAGAAAAGCATACCAAAAAGGGCGAAAAATGCAACCAGGGTGTACCGCAGGCCGCCGTGTCTGGGGGCAGTGGGCGACCCCGCAGGGGTCGCCCCACAGGCATCAAGTTAAGGCCGGGTTTGGTTGCCCCTTCCCGCCGCCCGGGGCGCGTTTCCTCACCCCACCCCTGCCGCCTCCGGCGGCACCCCCTCCCCTCTCTTGACTTTTGTCAGGAGAGGGGCCAGGGGCATAGGCGTTAACTTAAGGCTGGCTTCGGCTCTCCGCTTCCCGCCGCCTCGGGCGCCGATGGGAAATCGGCCTCCCCTGGGGGCAACCGCGAGGGTTGCCCCTACGCTTTGCGCTGGGCGTCAACCTGCGTTGACGC
>CALDFY010000237.1 GCA_937942115.1 uncultured Anaerolineae bacterium
GGCCGAAGGCCGCCGCAAAACCCCTACCTTACTCCCTCCCCTCTCCCGCTTGCGGGAGAGGGGAGAGATAGGGAGGGGTGAGGGGCAGGAAGTCCGCTGGCAAAAAGTGTCACCAATGAGGTGACTCCCCTTCCCAAAATCCGGATTCGGTGATATATTTCTCCCTGACCCATCCTACCTGAGGTGAGAACGCATGAGTCAACGGAAGACCATCTGGCTGGTTGGAGTGATGGCCCTTCTGGTCCTGGCCTGTACGGCCGGGGCGGCCTTCCTGGCCGGTTTCAGCACCGCCAACCTCGTCCATCAGAAAGCCATCTCCATCCCTCTGGTGCCGACCCCCACTCCGGCATCCCCTCCCCAAACCGAGGAGGAGGCATGGCAACTGTTCCAGGACGTCTGGAACATCGTCCGGGAAGCCTACTACGGCGAAATCCCCGACTTCCAGACCATCGTCTACGGCGCAATCCGGGGAAGCCTCCAGACCCTGGGGGATGAGTACACCTCGTTCATTGAACCCCGCATCGCGGCCATCATCAACGAGGACGCCAGCGGGGAGTTCCAGGGGATCGGCGCCTACGTCCGGATGCGGGATGACGGGAAACTGGAGATCGCGGGCATCATCCCCGGCACCCCGGCCGAGGAGGCGGGCCTCCGCAGCGGCGACCGGGTTCTGGCGGTGGACGGTCAATCCATCGTCGGCTACAGCATCTACGAGGCCATCACGCTGATCCGGGGGCCGGCCGGCACCCCCGTCACTCTTCTCATTGAACGACCGGGGGAAAGGGAGACGTTTGAAGTCACCGTCGTCCGCGCGCGCATTGAAATCCCGCTGGTGGAGGCGAAGATGCTGAAGGACGGCATCGCCTACATCAAACTGAACGACTTCAGCGCCACCGCCAGCCGACAGATGCGCGAGGCTCTGGCCGACCTGCTGGCCCGCAACCCCAAAGGGTTGATCCTGGACCTGCGCAATAACCCCGGCGGCTGGCTGAACCAGGCCCTGGAGGTGGCCGACCTGTTCCTGGACCGGGGGGTCATCCTGATAGAGCGCACCAAAGAGGGGGAGGAAGTCTTTCGCTCCCGCGACGGCGGCCCAGCGGAGTCCATCCCGCTGGTCGTCCTGGTCAACGGAGGCAGCGCGTCTGCTTCGGAGATCGTCGCCGGGGCGATCCAGGACCGGGGACGGGGCATTCTGATCGGCGAACCGACAGTGGGCAAAGGTTCGGTGCAGCGCCCCTACCGGCTCCGCGATGGCTCCGAATTGCGGGTGACTATCGCCCACTGGTTCACGCCCAACGACCGGGCCATCAGCGGGGAGGGCCTGACGCCGGATATTGAGGTCCCCTGGCCCGAGAACGTCGGGCCGGACGAGGACCCCCAACTGGACCGGGCGGTGGAGTATCTGCTGACGGGAAAATAGCGGCGAAGCCGCCAACGGATATGACCGGCATCAAAGTCGTAGCGACCAACCGAAAGGCCACCCACGAGTACCAGATAGAAGAGCGGTACGAAGCGGGGATCGTGTTGACCGGAACCGAGATCAAGTCCGTCCGGGCCTCTCAGGTCAGCCTGCAGGAAGGGTATGTGCAGGAGCGGGACGGCGAACTCTGGCTGGTCAACGTCCACATCGCGCGCTACGAACCGGCCGGTCGGCTCAACCATGACCCCCTCCGCCCACGCAAGTTGCTCCTCCACCGACGGGAGATCAACCGCATCATCGGCCGGATGCGGGAGAAGGGCTACACTGTCGTGCCGCTCCGGATGTACTTGAAAGAAGGGCGGGCCAAAGTGGAAATCGCGCTGGCCCGGGGCAAGCGCAAGTACGATAAACGGGAAGCGATTGCCAAGAGGGACCTGGAGCGGGAAATCCGGCGGGAGTGGAAAGGACGGATCCGATGATGAAGGCACAACCCTTTGTCGTGGACGGACAGCAACTGGTCTCCCTCCGTCAAATCAACAACCTGCCCCGTCCCCAGAAGGAGGCCATCTATAAACTGCTCATCCCGCCGGAGGCACTGCTCCAGTTCGGGATTCCCTTCTCGCTGACCGACTCCCAGGGACGGCCCCTGTGGGAGTGCATCTGCGAGCCGGGGACTTGTTCGGTGACCATCGCTCTGCGCCATCAGTGGGGCGCCCCCGACCCAGTCCTCTACCTGGAACTGGCCGAGACCCTTCACAACCAACTGGAAGTCCTCTTCTTCTCCATCAACGACCCCACCTCGGAGCGGTTCAACGTGGACCGGATGCCGGACGGTCGGCCCACTCACTTTGGGACGGAAGGGCGCAACATCCCCGAGGAGATCCGGGCTATGGAGGCCGGGCTGGCCCCGGGGCAGGTCCGGCAGGGGGGCCGCCTGACCCGACGACTCGTCCCGCGCTTTGAGGAGTTCGTCGCCCGTCTGGGGTACGACCGCTTTCAGGTCCAGCCGCTCTTTTACCACGCGGCCATCCTTTTTGAGCGCTGCGGGTTCGCCTACACGATGGGACAGGGCCGCATGGAGTGGATTCACCAGCAGTTCAGCCGGGGTGGCCTGCTCTTTTCCCGGCTGGACGGCTCCACTCCGTTCCGGCGGCCGGGCATGGAGGCCAGCGTGCGGGGGCGCAGTTGGGCCATCTACGACGGCATCCTGGGCGAACCGTTTACCGGCATCCGGATGTACAAACGGGTCGGCGTCCACGCCGGGGTCTGCACTTTCCCGGAGGCCATTTGGTAATGCACCCAGGCATTCCTTTACCAGACTACCTGGACGTTCTCACCATCCCGACCCCCTTTCCGGTGGGGCCGGTCAACGTCTATCTGTCCCGAGGGGACGACGGCCTGACGCTCGTTGACGTAGGGCCGCGCTTTGAGCCGGCGCGGGAGGCATTGCAGGAGCAACTGGCCCGGCGTGGGTATCGGCCCTCTGATGTCCGGCGTGTCATCCTCACCCACGCCCACAGCGATCACTGCGGGCTGGCGGGGGAACTGGCGGAGGAATCCGGCGCGGAGGTGTACACCCATCCGGCCAACTTCTCGCTGCTGGCCGATTACGCGGAAGAGCGGGAGCGGTGGCTGGCGTTCTACGCCGCGCTGATGCAGGAAGCGGGGATGCCGGGGGACCAAATCGTTCAGGTGGACCGGATGCGGCGGGGGATGAGCCGGTACATCGCGCCCGTTCGCCCCACGGGCGCGCTGGAGGACGGGGATGCCCTCCAACTGGGGGACGAGGAATGGCGAGTCCTCCACACGCCCGGCCACTCCGGAGGGCTGATCTGCCTCTATCAACCTCAGCGGCAGTTGCTGATCTCCAGCGACCATCTCCTGCGCGACATCTCCTCCAATCCCATTGTGGAGCCTCCGGAACAGGAAGGCGGGGAACGGCCCCGGCGGCTGGCGGAGTACCTGAGCCAGTTACAGCGGGTGGCGGAGTTACCGATAGAACTGGCCCTGCCTGGCCACGGCCCCTTTATCTCCGACGTACGCGCACTGGTCGCCCGGCGGCTGGCGTTTCACGACGAACGGGCCCGTCAGATGGCGCAGTTGCTTCAGAACGGCGCGCGGACCGCTTATGACCTGACCCTCTATCTCTTCCCCCATCTGGACCCTATCAACCGCTTCCTGGCGGTCTCGGAGGTCATCGGGCATCTGGAAGTTCTGGAATTGCGGGGAGAGGCGACTTCCGTTGTAGAGGACGGGGTCCGTATCTGGCGGATGGAGTCCTCGCCCGGGTAACAGGACTTACGTCATATGAGAAAGGGTTTGTCGGCGACGGGCCTCGGATGAGCAATGTCATTGCGGCGGAGCGAAGCAACTCCGGCGGCCTGTCCCGATCGCCAGCGAGGGATGGCCCTTCGCCGCTGCCCCCCAACCCCACCCCTTATTCGGGCTCAGCAGAGGTATGGAGAAGGTGGGGGGATTTTGCGGCGGGCGGCTTCGCCGCCCGCCGCAAAATCTCCCTCTGTGAGATGAACCGCTAAATCCGGAACTCCCCTCTTAATCCCCTCTGACTATCCGATGCAACCCAAACGTAGAAAGTCCCCGGTTCCACACCCCGTGTGCCATCGGCGCGGGTGAAGGCCAGTTGTTCCTCGCGCAAGATAAAGGTCACCCGGCGGGTCTCGCCCGGACGGAGTTCCACGGCCTGGAAGTCCTTCAGTTCCCGTACCGGCCGGGTCAGAGAGCCCACCCGGTCCCGGATGTAGAGTTGCACCACTTCCCGGCCGAAGCGGTCGCCGACGTTGGTGATGTCGGCGCTGATTTCCAAGCGGCCGCGCATCACTTCACCGCTCAGGCGCAGATTGGCGTACTCAAAGGCTGTGTAGGTCAGGCCGTAACCAAAGGGGAACAGGGGCGACGAGGGCAGGTCCACGTATCGGCTCTGAAAACCTCTGTCCGGCCCCAGCGGCCGCCCCGAGTTCTTGTGGTTATAGTAGATAGGCACCTGTCCGGTGGCGCGCGGGAAGGTGACCGGCAGCCGTCCACCGGGGGAGGCCTGGCCGAAGAGAATCTCTCCCAGCGCCGCCCCGCCTTCTATCCCCGGATGCCAGGCGTAGAGGACCGCCTGCACCTGCGCGACCTCCCGGGCAATCGCCAGCGGCCGTCCGGCGAAGACGACCAGGACCGTCGGGCGGCCCAGCGCGGCGACGGCGGCGATGAATTCGGGCTGACCCGGCGGCAGTCCCAGGTCGCTCACGTTGGAGTTCTCGCCGGAACGGGTCGGGTGTTCGCCCATCAGCAGGACGACAGCGTCCGCTTCATTCGCCCGGCGCAGGGCCAGGTCGGCCCAGTCGGCAAACCAGAGTTCCACACCCTCCGGAGCGACCTGGCGCAGCGCCTCGTCCAGAGGGAGGACGTCCTCTGCGCGGCCATCCAGAGCCCAGGTGCCGAAGAGTTCGTCTCGGGCGTGGAGAAAAGGGCCGGCCACCAGGATGCGGCGAAAGCCCTGCAGAGGGAGCAGGTTGCCCTCGTTTTTCAGCAACACCATGCTCTGACAGGCGAACCGGCGAGCCAGTTGGCGGGCCTCCGGGGTGAGCACATCGCGGGCGGCGCGGGAGGGGTCGGCGAACGGGCGCTCAAAGAGGCCGGCGCGCCGTTTGACCTCCAGGACGCGGCGCACCGCCGCGTCCACTTCCTCCATGGGCACCCGGCCCTCCCGGACGCTCCGGGCCAGCGTGTTCAGATAGGCCATGCCTGCCATGTCCATATCCACACCGGCGTGCAGGGCCAGATAGGCGGCGTGGGCCTCATCTTCGGCCACGCCGTGATATACCAGTTCGGGGATGGAGGTCCAGTCGGAGACGACAAACCCCTCAAAGTGCCATTCGCCCCGCAGGATGTCCGTCAGCAGATGGCGGTTCGCCGTCGCAGGGATACCGTTCAGGTCTACGAAGGCGCACATAACCGTCCCGACTCCGGCGCGTACTGCGCTCTCAAAGGGCGGCAGGTAGACATCTCGCAGGGTCGGTTCG
Organism: uncultured Anaerolineae bacterium; assembly: GCA_937942115.1. GTDB lineage: Bacteria > Chloroflexota > Anaerolineae > B4-G1 > DUEL01 > SpSt-77. The sequence continues at coordinate 5,449 of CALDFY010000237.1, forward strand.
GAGATTTCAGCGTTTTCGTAGTCCCGGCCGCCCTCGGCGGCGCCGTACCCTGCGAAGTGTTTGGCGCAGGCGACCAGGCGTTCTGGGCCGGACATATCGGGGCCCTGGAAACCGTGGACCAGCGCCGCCGCCAGGCGCGCGCCCAGGACGGGGTCTTCGCCGTTGCCCTCGGCGATGCGGCCCCAGCGCGGGTCGCGGGCGATATCCAGCATTGGGGCAAAGGTCCACTTGATCCCGGCAGCGGTGGCTTCACGGGCGGCCATCTCCGCTGCCGCCCGGCTCAGCTCAGGGTCAAAGGCGGCGGCCTGGGCCAGTGGGATGGGGAAAACGGTGCGGAAACCGTGGATGACGTCCCGGGCCAGCAGCAGGGGGATGGGGACCCGTGCCTGGAGCGCCAGGCGCTGGAGGTGGTTGGCCCATTCGGCGCGCCGGGCCTCGGAAGAGCCCGGCCCGTCCGAAGGGCCGGCATCCAGGATGACGGAGCCGACCTGGCCCATGCGCAGCAGGTCGGGGTCCAGGTCCGGGCCGCCGTTCATCTGGTTCAGTTGGCCGATTTTCTCTTCCAGGGTCATCTGGGCGAGAAGGTCTTCTATAAACGTTGTGGAAGATGGCATAGCGGACTCCTCGGGTGGGGTTTGAAACCTCAAAGGACGCGAGGGATGCACAAAGGACCGGATTACACCTTTTGCGGGCCCTTTGTGACCTTTATCGTGCCATTCCGGCCGTGGAGGCGCATGCGAACGGGGGGTATCCCGGAGATAGGCTCCGCACCCGGGCATTCCCAACCGATGAGCGTCAGTTCGGCGACAAATTCCTCTTGCGCCAGGCGGAGGATCAGCGAATCGGCAGCGGGCTCCACCCGGCGCACTTCGGCGGTGGCGTAGTGGAGGAGGACGCCTTCGGCTACCTGCCAGTCCAGGGGCAGAATGGCACCCTGGCGCGCGGGCAAGCGGATCGGATGGCCGCCGAAAAGGGGTTCTCCCTGCCAGGCGACGGTGGTCTCTATGGGGTCGTCCTGGTAGTTGTTGGCAAAGAGGAAACTCCCCCGCTCGCCCCGGCTCAGGCGCACGTCGGCCCATTCGCTCAGGGTGAAAGCGGGAGGGCATCCCAATTCCAAAGCCATTCGGTGCAGGAGGTCCAGGTCTTCCAGGGTGTTGGCCTCCAGCGCGGCCCCGAAGACGAGGACCACCCCTCGCCCCAGGGCCCTGAGAAAGCCGACGGTCTCGCCCTCCCGGGTGGCAAAGACCCTGTCCCACGTGCCGCGATAGGTCTCCACGAAGGAGACGGGCACGTCCGGGTAGCCAAAGGCGGTGATGGAGGAAGGAGTGAAAGGCGGGTCACTGGGGACGGTGGTCACGCCGAGGGCATCCCGCAGGAGAGTGCAGGGGGTACCGTCCTCATCATACCGGGGCAGACGGCCGATCAGGGCCAGCCGTCCACCGGCGCCGACGTAGTCGGCCAGTTTCTGCTGGATCGCCGCGTCGCAGCGGTGTTCGGTCATCACCCACAGGGTAGGCGTCCCGTCCGGGTCCAGGACGGCGCGCGTCAGTTCCAGAGCGCGAAAGGGGCGATGGGTCAGGGCCAGGCCCCGGGCGATGAAGTCAAAGAGAATCCCCTCGCGCTGATGGGTGATGATCCGGGCGGCCTCTTCGGTGGCTGGAGTGTTGACCTCGGTCATGAAGTCGTCCAGCCGGAAGCCGACCGTGGTGACCGTCTGCGGGCGGGCAAGGGTCAGGGCATCGCCGTAGGCCGCCAGGGCAGCGGAGAGGAGCGGATAGCGGTGGTAATGCCGGCGCAGGCTACCGTCCTTGCGCACCGGATGGCCCCAGTCGTGGCGCCGGACCGGGCTGAGCAGGGGGTGGTTTTCGCCGTCAAAGAAGAGGTAATGGTTGATGGCGCGCATTCCCACCGAGAGGCTCAGGCGAGTGTGGAGGTCGTAAAAGGAGGTCTGCGCGCCGCTGAAATCCTGGTTGCCGCCAGCCTGGAACTCCATAGAGAAGAGCGGCTGGTTGGGGTTCTGTACGGCGCGGGTCATCTCGTTGACCAGCAGGAGTTCGTGGAAGTTGTCCTCGCCGATATGGCCGGGATAGACATCGGTGGCGGAGAGGACACCGGGCAGTTCCATGACCTCTATCAGTTGGGAGAGGCCGATGGGGAACGTTTTGCCGCCGTTGGCGAAGCCGTGGATGTTGATGATGGGCGGCACTTCCAGGCCCTGGGCGCGGGCTTGCTCCAGCAGGAAGAGGGCATACCGACGCAGGTATGTGCGGAAAAAGCGGCGGTAATCCTCCACAGTGCGGGCGGCCTGAGGACTCCGGGGGTCGGTAATGCCCTCGCGGAGCGCAGCGACCAGGTCGGGGAAGGGGTAGCGCTCCGCCAGATGGTCGCCGTAAACTTCCCGCAGGTAGTCGGCAAAGCAGGTCAGGGTATGGGGGCTGGTATCCAGGATGTTGCGGACCCAGTGCACCATCCCCATTTCGTTATCCAGTTGGACGGCGAGAATCCGTCCGCCGCGCGTGACCTGTCGGGGAGCGAGGACCCCGAAGACGGCGTGATACCAGCGGGCGACACAGGCCAGAAAGTCGGGGTGCAGGTAACGGACGATGTTCTGCGGCCGGCCGGACTGGTCCATCAAGGCCACCGGGGGATAACGGGTGAAGACCCAGTCGGGGATGCCCTCGTTGATGGTCTCGGCCATGATATACGGGCCCGGGCGGGGGAGAATCCACAGGTCCAGAGACGCAGCCAGGTCCAGGAAGCCGATCAGGTTCCGCATGGGATGGCTGTGGCCGTCAAAATCCAGGTGGCCCTCTTCGGGTTCATGCCAGCGCCAGGGGATGTAAGTAGCGACCGCGTTGAAGCCGGCCGCTTTGAGCAGTCCCAGGCGGTGCTCCCACGCGTCAGGGGGCGTGCGGAAATAGTGGAATTCGCCCGCCTGGAGGAGAAGTGGGCGGTCATCCAACCAGAAGAGATGGTCGTGAACCGTCAGGGTAGGGGTCAAGAGGGCGCTCCCTGAACCGGTCGGTCAAAGATGGAAGATTCCCGAACCACGAGGTGGACCGGGATGCGCTCAGTGGGGAAAGGGGTTCCTCGGTCCAGGTACTCTATCAGCCCAGCGGCGGCGCGGGCGCCCCATTCGGTACGGGAAACCCGGACGGTGGTCAACGGCGGCTGGAGGTAGCGGGCGATGGGGATGTCGTCAAACCCCACCAGGGCCACGTCCTGAGGGACGCGCAGACCGTTCTCCTGCAGCGCGTTGAGGAAACCGACGGCCATCTGGTCATTGGCGCAGAAAACGGCCTCGGGCAGGTTGCCCGAAGCGAGGATTTCCCGGGCGACCCGATAGCCGGAGGCTTCGGTGAAGTCGCCCTGGTAGAGGCGAACCTCCAGACCCCGCGCGCGGGCCTCTTCCAGGAAGGTCTGCTGCCGCTCGGTGTTGTCAAAAGAGTCGGCGGCCCCGGCGACGAAGGCTAACCGGCGGGCTCCCTGGCGATAGAGGTGCTGGAAGACCTGGCGCGTGCCGCCGGGGTTGTCTATCAGCAGGGGAAAAACGCTGTCGGCTTCTAAGTAACGGTCCATGACGACGATGGGGAAATTTTTCCACGCCAGGCTGATGAGGAGGTCGTCGGGAATCTTGACGTTAAAGATAATCGCCGCGTCCACCTGACGGTTGGAGAGGATGCGGCTGACGGACCGGGCTTCCGGGCAGACGATGAGTTCGTAATCGGTCTGCAGAATGACCTCGTGGATGCCCTCCAGGATTTCCTCGTAGAAGAGGCCCCCCAGAGCGGCGACGAAGACGCTGATGGTGTAGGTACGGCGTTTGCGCAGATGGCGGGCATGGGCGTTCGGATGGTAGTGCAGCTCCTCGGCGGCGGCCAGGACCCGCCGGCGGGTCTCCTCGCTGATTTTCCCTTTGCCGTTGAGGACCAGGGAGACAGTGGTGATGCTGACGCCGGCCCGCTGGGCAACGTCTCTGAGAGTAATCATTCCCCGATTCCCAGTTTCTCCAGACCCTTCAGGATGTAAGGGTTCTTCATCGTGATCCGGTAGACCATCTCATCCTGGGCGTTCGCCAGCATCAGCAGAGAGATGCCCTTATCTATGCCGATGACATCGCTGGCGAACCAGTTCTCGGTCAGATTGAAGGCGTCCTGGAAGCCGTAGGGGCCCTTCAGCCGATCCAGGGTGAAATAGTATACCATAGATTGGCGGGATTGTTGAGGCAGGAAGAGAATGGACCCGATCGCGGCGGCGGGGGCGACCGTATCGTCCACCAGATGTTGCCGGTTGTCGTAGCCGGAGGGGGGTGCACCGTAGCGGCCTTCGTAGCCGCGCGGGCCGTCGCAGGCGGTCAGGCCCCAGGCCAGGGGGCCGAGGGTCAGGTATTTTTCGTCCATATTCACTGCAAAGGAGTAGTGCGCCCGCGTTGCCTCTACCGAGTTGGCGAACCAATCCACCCCCTGGCGGTCTGTCCGGCCGCGAAAGTCTATCCAGGCGTGGCTGTACTGGTAGGTGAAGAGGGAGCCAAACCAGGAGTGGATGAAGGGCTGACCGTCACCGTAGCGGGCCCGATGCCGGATGAAGGTGTAGTAGACGGAGGGGTCCACCGGATGGGTGGGGGAGCCCGCCGCCAGGACGTAGAGCATCAACTGTTCGGCGTAGAAATCCCAGTGGCCTTCAAAGCCCTTCTCGGGGCGGTAGCCCATGTAGAACATGTTGCGCGCGGGGTCCAGAAACCAGGGCCACTCCACGGCGGCGTAGATGGCCTGTGCCTTAGCCTGCGTTTCGCCGCCACAGTAGTCGCCTGCCGTCAGGACGCCCATGAGCAGGATGGCAGTATCTACGCTGGAGACTTCGCTCTGCCAGGCCCGTTGCCCGGTCTGCATATCCAGGAAGTGGTAGTAAAAGCCGTGCACGCGGTCCAGGGCCGCCAGAGTGTCCAGGGTTGCGTCTATGCGCGCACAGGCCTGCTCGCGGGTGACGTATCCCTTCTCGGCGCCGATGACGTAGGCGGTCAGGCCAAAGCCCACCGAGGCGATGCTGGCGATGCCCGGCGAGCCCGGGTAGCGATCCCGGATCAGGCCGTAGCCGGGGCTGCCGGCGGTCGTATTGGCCTGTTCCCAGAAGAAGTTAAAGGCGCCGCGCATCTCCCACTCTATGACCTCCTCGGCGGAGACGGGGGTAGGGGTGGGCGTCTCCGTCGGAGAGGGGGAAGTCGGGATGGCCGAAGGAGATGGCTCCGGGACGGTCGGCGTCGCCGTCGGGGCCGGCGCGGCGCAGGAGACCAGAAGCGGGGCCAGGTAGAAGAGGCGCGCAAGCGCAGAGACGCTCAGACGAGCATCCGGACGAAATCCGCGTCGTTTTGCGGTGATCCGCTGATGACCGATGGGCTTATTCACCGGTGATCCCTGTCCTTTCTACGGATTCTACAAACCATTTCTGGAGGACGAAGTACATGACCAGGAGCGGCAGGATGTTCAGGAAGGTCCCGGCCAGTTTGATCGCCTCGTTCAGGCGGTCAAAGATGTTGACCGTGCCGGGCGGGTAGAGGTTCTGATAGGCCTGGACGAACCGGGAAAGTTGCATCGGCAGGGTCTGAATGCCGCCTTCCAGGAAGATGACCGTCAGGTAGGTCTCGTTCCAGTACCAGACGATGGAGAAGATGACGGAGACAACGTAGGCAGGGAGGGCGGTGGGGACCGCGATCTGGAAAAAGACGCGGGCCTCGGAGGCGCCGTCTATCCGGGCGGCCTCCTCCAGGACTCTGGGGAGGGAGAGGAAGGTCTGGTAGAAGATGAGGATGAAGATGGCACTGCGGAATCCCTGTCCGCCCAGGGCGGGGAGAACCAGGGACCAGAGAGTGCCCAGCAGGCCCAGCCGGCGGTAGGTCAGCATCTGCGGGATGACGGTATTCTGGGGCGGGATGATGAAGGTCGCCAGAATCAGGGCGAAGAGGAGGGACTTGCCCGGAAAGCGGTAGCGGGCCAGCCCGTAGCCGATGAGGGAACAGACCGCCGTCTGCAGGACGGAGGGCACCACACTGACCATGATGGAGGCCAGCAGAGTGGAGGGGTAGTTGAGCACCCGGAAGGCCCGGACGTAGTTGCCGAAATACCACTCGGTGGGAACCCACTGCACCATCGGGTTGAGCAGGTCGGTGGGACTCTTCAGGCTGGTAATGAGCATAAAGAGGAGCGGATAGAGGTAGACAAAGCCGATGGCGATCAGCAGGGCGTAGACCAGGACGACGAAGAGCAGGCCGTAGTGGGCGCGGGTGCCCAGGAGGAGGCCGCGCGCCCGGTCCCGGTATATCGGCCATTGGGCGAGCCCGTTCCGGAGACGGGCTTGCCAGTTGGAGGGAAGGGATTTCGTCAGCGGATGAACAGCCATAGGTCACACCTTCGGTGCACGGGAGCGGAGCGCCAGGTAAATCATCAGCAGGATCAACGCCAGCGCGGCAAAGTACAGGAAGGACATCGCGCTGGCGTAGCCGATGCCGCCTTTGATATCGTAGGTCTGGGTGTAGATGTAGCGCACCAGTTTGTTCTCGGAAAAGTGCGAAAGGGTGATCAGGGTGTAGACTGCCACCACGATGTTGGTGGCGGAAAGGGAAGGGAGGGTGATTTTCCAGAAGGACTCCCAGGACGAGGCGCCGTCTATGGCGGCGGCCTCGTAGAGGCTGCGGTCTATCTTCTGGAGGCTGGCCAGGTAGATGAGAATCTGCACGCCGGAGAACCATAGGATGAGGATGAAGGAGGTCATCAGATACTCGGCGGGGTTCCGCAGCGCGCGGGGCAACCGGGCCAGGAACTCCAGCACCAGGGGCGACCGGGCGATTTGCGGGACGGTGGTGGCGCCCTGGGAGACCAGTTCCCGGATGACCGGCCCGCTGGTGATGATAACCGGCAGAAAGAAGACGGTACGGAGGAGGCCCTTGAGGGGGAGTTTCAGGTTGAGAAACAGGGCAATAATGAGGGAAAAAATCATAATGATCGGCACCGAGACGAGGGTCTCTACAATGTATTCAATCAGTAGTTCCACGAAGGTGGGGTCGGTGAAGAGGGCGCGGGTGTAGTTCTGCCAGCGGACGAAGGTCATTTCCACGCCGGTGGCCGAGACGATGACGTGATGGAAACTGTAGCGGAAGGTCTCCACCAGGGGGACGAGGGTGAACAGAACGAAGCCGACCATCCAGAGGGCGACGAAACCGTAGCCCTGGAGGGCCTGTCGGGTCTGATACCGGAGGGAGACCGGGGAACGGGATGGTGCTTTCATGGCGTCACCTCTCTGAGGAGGGCGTCTCGCGCCGGGATGATGAGGCCGTAGAGGGAGACCGGGGTCTCGTTGTAGTTGACGAGAATTTGCCGACCGTTGTCGTAGGTGGTGGCAAAGACGCCCGGCGCGACCTGCTGGTGGGCGATGATACGGGCACCCTGGACCGGAGCCAGAAGGCCGTTCAACCAGGCATAACTTTCCTCAATCTCCTCTTCCAACTGCCGATAGGCGGAGACGTAAATCCAGTTGGAACGAGTTTTCAGAATGCGCGCGGTCTCCTCGGAGGTCAGGAAAAACGAAGGATAGACGCCGTACTCGGCATGCCGCAGGAGGTCGCCGCGCACATCGGGAGAGAAGTTCAGCGCCTCGCCGTAGTAGGGCACGTAGCCGGAGAGGACGATGGGCAGAAACGGCACGGTCTCGGTGGTGAAGATGTAGCCGTTATCGGTGACGGGGAGGTCGTAGATGGCGCGGGCGTAGGCGAAGAGATAGTCGTTGGGCCGGTAGAGGGCCAGCGGGAGCGGCGAACCGTCCAGCAGCGCCCGGTAGGCGGCGATGGCCTCTTCCCGGTTGAGCGGGGAGGTACGGCGGAAGTCGGAATAGAGTGTGTCCCCGAGGCCGTCCAGTGCCAAGCCGATCCCGCTTTCCCCTTCCAGGCGGCGGGCGAGGGCGGCGAAGCGGGATTGGAGGGCCTGGAGGTTAAAGTAGAAGTGGGGTTTGCCGCGCCGGTGGCCCCGGAGGTAGTCGCCGGTGATGGCCATGGCCAGGTCGTAGCGGGAGAAAGCGCGCGGCTCCTCCTCCAGGGCGGCGGTAGGGTCCAGATAGAGCGCGAAGGTCCCGCCGCGACGGGCGATCTCTTCGGCCATTCTCCGCAGATCCGCCGGGCTTCCCAGAGCCCCTTCCAGCCGCAGGCGGGTGGGAAACGACGCCGATGCGCCCCCTGGCTGCCAGCCGTAATAGACCACTTGCGGGTTCTTCACATCCAGTTCGTCCAGGATTTCTTTCATCTGGGCGAGGGTGGTCATCGGGATCACCCGGTTCCAGAAAAGGACCCGCTCCCGCTCTGCGCCCAGAAACTCCAGGCGGATGCCGATACTTCCAACGGGCATTTCCTGGCGGCGAAGCAGTCCCTTCTCCAGCAGATACCCCTGGTAACTGCGGGCCATACCGACATAGTCGGCCTCCGGGCCGACCAGAAAGCGGTAGTGCAGGACGATGTCAAAGCGGTTGGTCTGGGGCTGGACGACGGTGACGCCGTCGCCGGAGCGGCTGGTGCGCTGGAAGTAACTCTCGTTGTAGATAAAGGCGTTGTAGAGGAAATTGAAGTTGGTGATAATCCCGGCCGGATGGGCCTGAATCTCGGCGTAGGAAGCGCCTTTCTCCAGGACGGCCAGGTAAGCGTTGGGCCCGGCCGAGTGGACCATGCCGATCACCGGAACCGAGATGGGATAGGGACGCCGGAGAGTGGGGTCAAAGGGCGCATAGGCCAGCATCCCCAGGTCGGAGCCGTAGTAGCGGCCGTAGTGCATATTTTTGGCCCGAGTCTGGGCGGTAAAAGGGATCAGGCTTCCGCACCCGTCCGGGATCAACATATAGCCGGGGGTCTGATCGCCGCGCGTCGCGCCGAACCAGGGGTAGAGGTGGAGGACCCCCAGCCGGAACTCCCCCTCTTCCCGAATCCCCTCAAAGGGCACCTCTACCCGCACGCCGGTCTCTTCCAGGTTCAGCCATACCTCCACGGAGATACCGATTTCGGTGAAGGTGACCTGGGCCTGGACACCCTGCTCTATGGGCCGAATGTCTATGGTGCGCTCCGCATTCGCGATGGACGCGCGCTTGACATTGGCCTTTGGGTCCAGGTAGTCCACGCTGAAACCGCTCTGGGCAAAGGCGGTCCAGGGTTTATTTAGGCGATCACCCGGCGCGCGTTCATCCAGATTGGAGTGCCAGATGTAGCCGTTGCGCTTGTCCACCACTTTGAACGCCAGCGTTTCCGGGTTGATGTACAACTGAAAGGTCGCGTTTTCGGCCACCAGTTGGTAGGCCTCCGGGATGGTGTCCGGGCGGGGCGTGGCGCGCGCGGGAAAGACCGCGAGAGACACAAAAGATACCACGAAGTTGACCAGGAGGAAGGACCTGATCCCTTTGTATCCCTTGGGGGTCTTTCCTGACCTCTGTGATGAAGTCCTCATCAGCATCTCAGCCTCGTGAACGGAAGTAAACACAAGATCACAAGATATTGCAGGGATGGTTCATTTTCCGGACGAAATTGATGACACTTTTGAAGGGTATTAAAAATTACATACGTCTATTTTATTGCCCGCAGGTCATTGGCCTCACCCCTCCCCCTGGTCCCATAAGCGTTAACTTAAGGGTTAGATTCGGCTCTCCGCTTCCCGCCGCCTCGGGCGCCGATTGGAAATCGGCCTCCCTGGACGCTTCGCGCCGGGCGTCAACCTGCGTTGACGCCCTTCTCCGGAGGTCGGCGAAGGCCGATCTTGTTGCGAGCGAAGTGAAGGGACCCGGCCGAAGGCCCAAAGAGGCTGGCTTCAGGCAGCGCCCGAGGCGGCGACCCAACTGGCGCAGCCCCTTAAGTTAACGCCTATGCCCCGGCCCCTCCCCCACGCGCCGCGATGGGGGAGGGGGATAAAGGGGGGTGGGGGCAAATGTTCGCCCCATTGGGCGAAAAGCCCCTGGCTCCGATGCGAAGTCCCTTTCAGGGGCTTCCGGATAGCCCGTCAGGGTTTTGTCATCTGAGCCCGCCGCTGAAGCGGCGGGCGGAAGGGGGCATCCCAGCCATCAGGGTAGGTGGTTACCCCCCCTGTTTGTAGTAGGGCACTTTAGCGCCCGTTTCCATGACCGTGAGGAGGGGGGTGAAGGGGGGGGCCATTCCATCTCTTCTTATGGGCTCCGAACTGTGTAACTCCTATCCTAATCCGATGTTTCTTCTGTACTTGAGGTGTTGTAGTCCTTGGAAGGTCTTTGGAAATGGGGGGACCACCAAATGCGGCCCCCGATCTCCAAAGCCTCGCCAGTTCTTGGGGAGCCTGGGATAGAAGTGGGAGCCATTTGCTCTCTTTACATCCACATCTCCGCTCATTGATCTAAGTCCCGTCTTCTAAATAAACTCAGATAATAATCCTCCAGATGCTTCACAGTGAACAAGTGCTCATACTGGTCGGCAAAACTCGGAGCGTAAAAAATGGCTGTGTCGTAGATCCAGCCAGCAAAGTGTGCAGGGTCAAGGGAAGGGGTGCTGTGGGCTAAGATAATGACATCAGGTTTCTGGGAGAGAACGAACTGGGCCACTTGTGTGGCAACCTTCCATGAACTACGAGCCCAGCCTCCACCCTGGTGCGCAATCCGGGCGACTTCCTTTGAAGCGAGCCCTGTAATGTCCAGGATCCGCCGCTCGGAGATATAGCCGATCAGGCCGATGTCCATCAGGGCTACGCAGGCATTTGGGGGGGTGTTCTCCCGAAGCCACTGGGCAATTTTCAGGTGGGCGTGCGCATAACCCTCTTTCCGGGCCTGGATTTGTTCGTTGAGCGCCCGGATTTCCTGGTAAGAAAGTAAAAGGAGGAGAGTAAAGAAGGTGAAGGGCACGAGCTGTTGTGTCCGCTTCAATAGTGGCCACCGAGAGCGCCAGGTTCTCCATGCCCTTTCCAGCCCCAGCAAAGCCAAGCTGTAATACAGTGGGATGATCGGCATTAAGAACCGGTGGCCGGGCATCCAATCTCCACCGATATAGATCAGGTAGGCCCCGTAGGCGGCAATAAATGCTATGAGCATACCTCGGGATCGAATGACTGGGCTGCGCATACCCCATAGAAAGCAAGGAGCCAAAAGCAAATTATGAGGCTCCTTTAGCCATAGGATCCAATACACGAACCCTGCAAGATATTGGGCAGGCATCCATCCAGCAGCCGTTTTGGCGTAAAAGGTGTTAGGGATAGGCGATCCATAAATAGATCCCCAACCCAGCCAGGGCCGGGATCAGAATGGCGGCGTAAGCTGATAGCCATGAAGCAAGTGACAAGAAGAGCCGATGTGGGGAGAGAGGGCGCTGTTGCCTCCATCGGATAAGTGTGAGTATGAAGAAGACGAGGGCGAACTCGAAGCCCTCCGGGCGCGTCAGCGTGGCCAGGCCAAGGACGGTGCCTAAAACAAATAGATCACGTGGGTGGAGGACAGACTCTGGGTGCCGGATCATCAGAAAGAGGGCGAGGAGCACGAAAAATGTGAACAGAACGGTCTCCAGACCCATCACGGCGGAGAGGGGGAGTGTAGGGTAGGCGGCCAAAAACGCCACCGCCAAGAGGGCTGCGCCTGCAGATCCTCCCATCGACCGCGTGATGAGGCCGGTTAGCCCCAGCACTCCGAGGCCCGATAGGAGGCCGATGACTTTTGCCGCGATCAGACCATCGCCGCCTCCTTGATACACTAGGGCCTCTACCAAGGTAAGCAAGAGGTTCGTGAAGCCCATCACCCGCTCGCCTGGGTTGTAGACAAGGCCGAGGCCTTGCGCGAGGTTCCTTGCGTAACGGGCGCTGATATAGGCGTCGTCGATGGTGAAGCCCCAAAACCGCCAGCACCAAAACAGATAGACCCCGATCAGGACGGCCGGCAGCGCGACGCGGACGAGTAACCGGGGGATCTGACGTCGGATGTCATAGATCGGGGTTAGCAATCCGTTGTTTCCTCCGGCGGATCTCCGGATCATCAGCGGTCGCCTCATTAGCACTCCTTCCCCAAGGTTTCGAGCGAAGCGCCAAACCCTCCAACTCCACCCTGCCAGCGCCAGTATTGCCAGAGTGGGAATTCGGATGCCCAGGCGTCCCCCTAGCAAAGTCTCACTACGTCATGTGCAACTTGATTTTCTGAAGACATTTGCGACCGGTCAAGCGTTGCGGCCAGATTGCCCCTCCCTCTTACCCCCCATATGCGTTAACTTAAGGGGCGGCGCCAGTTGGGTCGCCGCCTCGGGCGCTGACTGAAGCCAGCCTCTTTGGGCCTTCGGCCGGGTCCCTTCACTTCGTTCGCAACAAGGTCGGCCTTCGCCGACCTCCGGAGAAGGG
>CALDFY010000238.1 GCA_937942115.1 uncultured Anaerolineae bacterium
CGCCGCCCACAAACCCCACCATCTCTCCCCCTCCCCACGCCGCGTAGCGGCGGTGGGGAGGGGGTAAGGGGGAGGGGCAATCTGGCCGCAACGCTTGACCGGTCGCAAATGTCTTCAGAAAATCAAGTTGCACATGACGTATTTCTTGACTTTTGAGGCCAACTATCGGATAATGAAAACAACGAGAGGTGAGTCGGCCGAAGTGGATAAAGGAGCACTATGGCGAGAACCGTTGGTGTAGTAGATAGAGAGGGCAACGTTCGCCTGTTGGAGCCCATCCGTGTACCGGCGCTGCGCCCGATGCTGGTCATCATTCTGGACGATGAGCCCCTTTTGAGCGTATCCGAGACGGCCTTGCTCAGTGAGCCCGCTCTGGCGGAGGACTGGAATCGCCCAGAAGAGGATGAAGCATGGTCACACCTGCAGCGGGCGCCGTGGTCCTGATCCCCTTCCCATTTTCCGACTTATCGCAGGCGAAGTTGCGGCCAGCGGTTGACTTATCTGCTATTCCCCCATCTCACCGGAGGCTCCATGCACCGCATCTTCTACCCCCAGAGCATCGTCGTCATCGGCGTCTCGGAGAAACCCGACAACCTGGCCCGCACCATCCTCCTCAACCTGCGCACCTTCGGCTACTCCGGTACCCTCTACGCTGTGGGACGGGAGCGCGGGGAGGTCTACGGCGTCCCCATCGTCCCCTCGCTGGACGAGGTCCCCGACGGCCTGGACCTGGCCGTCATCCTGGTCCCTGCCCCCCTGGTCCCCGGCTTTATGGAAGCCTGCGGACGGAAGGGCATCCGCCGCGTGGTCATTGAGTCCGGCGGCTTTTCCGAATTTTCGGAAGAGGGCCGTCGGCTGGAGGAACAACTCAAAGAAATCGCCCGCCGCTGGGACATCCGCTTCGTGGGCCCCAACTGCATCAGCGTCATCAACCTGGACGCCGGGGTCTGCTTGCCCTTCGCCCCCATCGGCCGGGAGACGCTCCGCTTCGGCCCCGTCTCGGTGGTCGCCCAGAGCGGCGGCGTCTCTATCACCTACGCGGAGATGTTCTCCGCCGCCGGACTGGGCGTCAACAAGGTCGTCAGTATCGGCAACAAGGCCGACCTGGACGAGGCGGACTACCTGGCCTACCTGTTAGAGGACCCCGGCACCCGCATCGTCTGCCTCTACCTGGAGTCGGTGGACGACGGGCGGGGGCTGATGGACCTGGCCCGCCGGTCGGCCAAACCCATCATCGTCCACAAGGCCAACCGGGGGAGTGCCAGCCAGAACATCGCCCGCTCCCACACGGCGGCGCTGGCCAACGACGACCGCATCGTCAGCGCGGCCTTCCGCCAGGCGGGCATCCTGCGCGCCGACTCCTTCGGGGACGCGGTCGCTATGGCCCAGGGGCTGACGCTCCCGCCCGTCCGGGGAGACAACCTCGTCGTCATCTCCCGCTCCGGGGGCCACGCCGTCATCGCTGCCGACTTTGTGGAAAAGTACGGGTTCCGCCTGGCCCCGCTGCCGGAGGATTTCGTCGGCGCGGTCCGGGCCCTCTTCCGCGCCGACGTCATCGCGCCGACCAACCCCCTGGACCTGGGCGTTATCTTTGACTTTGACCTCTACGCCCGCATCGTGGAGCATGCCCTGCGGATGATCCGGCCGGACGCGGTGCTGCTCATCAACACCTACAGCCGGACCGAGACGGAGGGGGCTCACCGACTGGCGCAGCAGGTGGACCGCATCGTCCGGGAGACGGGGATGCCGGTGGCCCTCTGCGCCTACGGGGAGGGCGGCGTCGCGCGCGAATTGATCGGGCAGGTCTCCATCCCTGTCTTCCTGGATATGGAACAGGCCGTGCGCGCCCTGGCGGCCTCGCGGGACTGGCACCGCCGCCGGGCCCAACCGGCGGTGGCCGGGAATTCCCCGCCGCCGTCCCGACCGGCCCGTCCTCTGCCCCTGGAAGCCCCGGACGGCGCGCTGGCCCTCTGTCGGGAGTACGGCATCCCGGTGGCCCCCTGGGCGGTGGCCAAAGACCCCGACGGGGCGGCGGAGGCGGCGGACGCGCTGGGCTACCCGGTCGTCCTCAAGGCCCTCTCCGCGCGCGTCGTGCACAAATCGGACGTGGGCGGGGTGGCCCTGGGCCTGCCGGACCGGGAGGCCGTCCGGCGGGAGGCGGAGGCAATGCGGGCGCGGGTCCGGGCGCGCGTGCCGGAGGCGGACGACCTGCGCTTCCTGGTCCAGCGGATGATAGAGGGCGGCGTGGAGGTCATCCTGGGCGGCAAGCAGGACCCTGCTTTCGGGCCGGTGATGATGTTCGGCCTGGGCGGGGTCTTCGTGGAAGTCTTCGGGGACGTCTCCTTCCGGGTGGCGCCGCTGTCCCGCGCCGACGCGGAGGAGATGATAGAGGAAATCCGGGGGAAGGCCCTGCTGCAGGGCGCGCGCGGCCGTCCCCCGGCGGACCGGGAGGCGCTGGTGGAGGCGGCCCTGGCCTTCTCCCGCCTGCTGGTGGAGAACCCATCTCTGGCGGAGATAGAGATCAACCCCCTGCTGGCCCTGCCCCGGGGCGTCGTGGCAGTGGACGCCCGATGGGTAGTGGACCACCGATGAGAACACACCGGTGTATCGGCTATGAAGGGCATTAGGGCGATCATTGGCTGGCTGGCGTGGATGTCGCTCCTTGGGGCGCAGGCCCTCGGCCTGTGTTCCTGCGCCGCCCCGTCGCCGACGGCGGAGACCCCACCCCCTCCGCTCCCCACCGCTACCATGCTCCCCGGCCCTATCCGCTCCCCCGCCGTCGCCGGGTCGTGGTATCCCGGAAACGGAGAAGAACTGGCGCGGGTCGTTGACGGGATGCTGGATGCCGAGGGGCCGGTGGACGGCGCGCCGGTCGCCCTCGTCGTCCCCCACGCCGGATACGTCTTCTCCGGGCCGGTGGCGGCGGCGGGCTTCCGCCAACTGCGCAACGGCGAGTACGACGTCGCCGTCCTCATCGCCTCCGACCATCAGGCCCCCCTCTCCCGTCCAATCTCCGTCTGGGCGGAGGGGGCATGGGTGACCCCGCTGGGGCTGATCCCGGTGGACACCGACCTGGCCCAGGCCCTGGTCCGGGCCGACCCCCGCATCACCGCCGACGTTGCGACCCACCAGGGGGAGCACCCCATAGAGATAGAACTCCCGTTCCTCCAGCGGGTCTGCCCCCACTGCCGCATCGTCCCCATCCTGATGGGTGCCGACGATGAGGAGACGGTGCAGGTCCTGGCGGACGCGCTGCTGGATGCTCTGCCGGGCCGGAAGGCCGTCGTCATCGCCTCCTCCGACCTCTCCCACTACCCCTCCCGGGAGGACGCTTTGCAAGTGGATGGGGCGACCCTGGCCGCGATAGAGACGGGAGACCCGGACCGGGTGCGGGAGACGGTCGCGGCGACAATGCGGCGGGGCATCCCGGGCCTGGTCACCTGCGCCTGTGGGGAGGGGCCGATCCGGGTGGCGATGCGCGTGGCCGCCGGACTGGGGGCGGATACCGTCTCCGTCCTCCGCTACGCCAACTCCGCCGATTCCCCCTACGGCGACCCCCGGCAGGTGGTGGGCTACGGGGCGGTGATGTTCTGGCGCTACACCCCGCCCGACCTGACCCCGGCGCGGCGGGAGGCGCTGCTGGCGCTGGCCCGCCGGACGCTGGATTCCTACCTGACCGACGGCACCCTCCCACCCTACGAGACCGACGACCCGCACCTGCGGCGGCTGTCGGGGGCCTTTGTCACCCTTCGGGAGGACGGGGAGTTGCGGGGGTGCATCGGACGCCTCCGGGCCGACACCCCTCTCTATCGGGTGGTGCAGGAGATGGCTGTCGCTGCCGCCACCGAAGACCCCCGCTTCCCGCCCCTGACGCGAGAGGAACTGGCGCGGGTCCGCCTGGAGATTTCCGTCCTCTCCCCCTTCCGCCGCCTGACCGACCCGACGCAGGTGGAAGTGGGGACGCATGGCCTGCTCATCATCCAGGGGGGCCAGCAGGGGCTCCTGCTCCCGCAGGTCGCGGTGGAGGAGGGGTGGGACCGGGAGGCGTTTCTGGAGGGGGTGTGCCGCAAAGCGGGCCTGCCGGAGGGTTGCTGGCGGGAGGGCGCGGCCCTCTACGCCTTCACGGCAGTGGTGTTTGGGGAGTGACGGTTTTGCGGCGGCGGCCGCAGGCCGCCGCCGCAAAACCTTACCGCTTGCATTTGCCTGTTTCATTGCTCAATGCTAAAATATGAGAGGAGTGAGGCGGAATCGTACATTTCGGGACATGGCGAGCAACCTTCACCACAAGGGGTGTTTCGGGTTGTGCCTGCTTTTGGGGTGCCTGATGATGGGCTTACCCCTTCTGGACGGCTACCCAGCGCCGGGTGACTGAGGTTACCCGGCGCTTATTTTCTCCAACCCTCATTCCACTTAGGAGGTGACCCGATGAATCTCAACTTCAGTTTAGACCGAGAGATTCCCGTGCTGGATTGGACGCCCTATCTGGCGAGCCGGGCCCGAACGATGAAAAGTTCGGCCATCCGGGAACTGCTGAAACTGACCGAACAGCCCGACGTCATCTCCTTTGCCGGAGGACTGCCGGCGCCGGAGTTCTTCCCGCTGCGGGAGATTGAAGAGGCCTGCCGCTACGTGGTCCAGAACGAGGGCGCCCGCGCGCTCCAGTACAGTTCTACGGAGGGGTATCTCCCCCTGCGGGAATGGCTGGCGACCAGCATGCACAAATACGGCGTCCCCGCCGTCCCCAACAACGTCCTCATCACCGCCGGGTCCCAGCAGGGATTGGACCTCATCGGCAAAGTCTTTCTGGAGCCGGGGGACTACGTCATCACCGAACGGCCTACGTATCTGGGGGCCATCCAGGCCTGGAACGCCTATGGCGCCCGTTACCGCACCGTCTCTCTGGATGATGACGGCATGGTGGTAGACGAGATAGAGGAGGCGTACCGGGATGTGGTCAAGGAGACGGGCCGTCCGCCCAAATTCATCTACGTCCTCCCCAACTTCCACAACCCGGCGGGGGTCACCCTCTCCCTGGAACGACGGGAGAAACTGGCCGAAATCGCCACTCGCCTGAACCTCCCCATTGTGGAGGATGACCCCTACGGTCAGTTGCGCTTTGAGGGGGAGGACCTGCCGCCCATCTGCACTTTCGTGCCGGAACGGGTCATCTACATGAGCACCTTCTCCAAGACCCTGACGCCGGGGCTGCGCCTGGGCTGGATCGTCTGCCCGGAGGCGCTGATGCGGCAGTTCGTCATGGCCAAGCAGGGCTCCGACCTCCACACCGGCACCTTCGTCCAGTACATCGCCAACGACATCTGCCAGCGGGGCTTCCTCAAGCCCCACGCGCAGCGGCTGCGGCGGGCCTACAAAGAGCGCCGGGATACCATGCTGGACGCGCTGGCGGAATTCTGGCCCGACGGGTGTTGCTGGACCCGTCCCCAGGGCGGGCTGTTCCTCTGGGCCCGGGTGCCGGATTCCATCCACACGACCGAGTTCCTGCGCCGCGCGCTGGAGGAGAAGGTCGCCTACGTCCCCGGGGAGAACTTCTACCCCAACGGCGACGGCGGTTTCAACGCCATGCGCCTCAACTTCTCCTACTCCCCGCCGGAGCAGATTGTGGAGGGCATCCGGCGGCTGGGGAACGCGCTGAAGAAGGCGCTCTCGTAAAGTCGCCCTTCAGGAGCCGGCGGGGTCTGGGGCCGCTTGGCTGCCCCGGGCCCCGCTTCCCGGATGCCGGGCACTTCAGAAGCGCCCGGCATCCGGTCTGTCTGAACTGACGGGACTCCCGCAGTTTGTCCTGCAGCGCAGGCCACCAGGCCTGTATCGGCAGGGTTTGCCTCTGCCCCATATGGGGCGATCAGAAAGGTCGCCCCTCCAACATCCCATTTTCGGCTGGATTTGACCGCCCCCTCTCCTGCCGCCCCGGGCGCCGATTGGAAATGAAATCGGCCTTCCCTGGGCACTCTCGTGCCGGGCGTCAACCTTCGTCGACGCTTCAGGGTCTTTCTTTGTGCCTTTGTGTCTCCGCGTGAGAAAAAGTCAGTGCCATTGGGCTAACAGCCTGCGCCACGGTGGCGCAGGCCGCCAGGGCCTGTATCCGCTATTCCCAGGAGAAGCGCATAACTCCTGCAAACCCAAACCTCAGGAGGCGATTTCGGTGTTCTGGAAGGCATTTCTCTCTACATTCGGTCTGCTGATGCTGGCGGAACTGGGCGATAAGACTCAACTGGCCGTCATCGCACAGGTGTGCAAGTTCAGCCAACCCTGGGCCGTTTTCCTGGGGGCGACTCTGGCGCTGGCGGCCGTGACCGCGCTGGGCGTGGTCGTCGGGCAGGCCCTCACCAACCTTATCCCGGAGGGGATTCTGCGCAAAGTCGCCGCCGCCGCCTTCGTGGTCATGGGGGTCCTGATGTGGGTGGAAGTGCTGTAAGTCCGGCCCCCTGGCCTCCCCTTGCGGCCCTTTTGTGCTAAAATAGTTAGCGGCCGATAACCCTCTCCGCTGTCCCAATGCCATGGAACCGATTGCGAAGAACTCCTGTCGCGCCCTGGGCATAGACATTGGCGCCGCAACGGCCAAAATCGTCGCGGTGGACGGTGCGGGGAACCTGATCTGGCATCACCTGGAACCGACCGAGGTGCGGGTGGAGGAGCAGGTGGACCGATTCCTGCTCCTGGCGCGGGAAGCCGTCGGCCCGCCGGAGCGACTCCCTCTGGTCGCCACCGGCTACGGCCGGGGGCTGGTCCGGCAGGCCACCCGCCGGATCACCGAAATCACCTGCCACGCCCGGGGGGTCTTCCGGGAACTGGGCTATGGCGGGACCCTGGTGGACATCGGCGGGCAGGATAGCAAAGTCATCGCCATCGGCCCCCGGGGGGAAGTGCTGGACTTCGTGATGAACGACAAGTGCGCCGCCGGGACGGGCCGCTTCCTGGAGAACACCGCCCACCGGCTGGGCGTCCCCCTGGAGCGAATGGGAGAGGAGGCCCTGGCCGCGACCGATGAGGTCTCCATCTCCAGCACCTGCACCGTCTTCGCCGAATCGGAGGTGGTCTCCCTCATCGCCCATGGGGTGGAGGTCGGCCCCATCCTGCGGGGACTCCACCGCGCGCTGGTCCGCCGGGTTGTGGCGATGATCCGCACCGTGGGGCTGACCCCGCCGCTGATGCTCTCCGGCGGCGTCGTCCGCAACCCGGCCGTCCGCCGGATGCTGGAGGAGGAAACGGGCCAGCAGGTCGTCCTGCCCCGCCACCCCCAACTGATGGGTGCCTACGGGGCCGCCCTGCTGGCGCTGGAGAACGGGTAGGACCTCAGAGTTTGCGGCGGGCCGCAAAGCGGCCCGCCGCAAACCCCGCCGCAATTCCCATCCCGGAGGTGCAAAATGGAGCGTCCCTGGCTCAAATTCTACGACAAAGAAGTGCCCCACCACATAGACTACCCCCGCATCCCTCTCTATCGCCTGCTGGACGATACCGCCACCGCCACGCCCGATAGGCCCTGTACCTGCTTCTTCGGCCGTCGGGAGCCCTACCGCCGCATCAAGGACTTCTCCGACCGCTTCGCCCTCGCGCTGCGCCGCCTGGGGGTCCAGAAGGGCGACCGGGTGGCCCTGCTCCTGCCCAATCTCCCCCAGTTCATCATCGCCTACTACGGCATCCTCAAGGCCGGCGCGGTCGTCGTCCCCCTGAACCCCCTCTACACGGAGCGGGAACTGACGTTTCATCTGACCGACTCCGGCGCCGAGACCGTCGTCACCATCCCAATGTTTATGGAAAAGGTCGGCGCGCTGGAGGGGAAGACGCCGCTTCAGCGGGTCATCTACACCCGCGTCGCCGACTTTCTCCCCTTCCCGCTGAGCCTGGTCCAGGGACTGCGGGAAGGGAAGGCGGCCCGGCAGGCCCTGCGGAAGTCCGGCGGCCTGCAATGGGTCCGTCTCCGGGACATGCTGCGGGAGCCCGCCCCGGCGGACTTTCGCCCCGAGCCGGTGGACCCGGACGACATGGCCGCGCTCCTCTATAGCGGCGGGACGACGGGGATCGCGAAAGGCATCATGCTCTCCCACTTCAACTTCGTCGCCAACGCCTATCAGGTAAAGGCGTGGGGTGCGCTCAGCAACGAACAGAGCATCCTGGCCGTCCTTCCCTTCTTCCACGGCTTCGGGATGAGCGTGACGATGAACGCGCCCATCCTGGCGGGCGGCGAAATCATCATCCTGCCCCGCTTCAATGCCCGTCAGGTCGCCCAGACCATCCACAAATACAAGCCCGACTTCTTCATCGGCGTCCCGACAATGTTCGTCGCCCTCAGCAACCTGCCCGACATCGGCAAGTACGACTTGCGCAGCGTCAAGGGGATCTTCGTGGGCGCTGCGCCCCTCACCCGCGCCATCAAGGAGGACTTTGAGTCCAAGACCGGCGGTCGGATGATTGAGGGCTACGGCCTGACGGAGGCGGTCACCGCGATCGCCGCCAACCCGTACCACGGCCTGCACAAAATCGGCAGCATCGGCATCCCCTTCCCGGACGTGGACATGAAAATCGTCAGCCTGGACGGGACGCGCGACCTGCCCCCGGGCGAACAGGGGGAAATCGTCCTGCGCTCCCCCACGGTGATGCTGGGCTACTACAAAATGCCGGAGGAGACGGCGAAGACCATTGTGGACGGCTGGCTTTTCACCGGCGACATCGGCTACATGGACGAGGATGGCTACTTCTACATCACCGACCGGAAAAAAGAACTCATCATCGTGGGTGGCTTCAACGTCTTCCCCCGGGAGATAGACGAATTGATTTACCAGCACCCCAAAGTGAAAGAGGGGATCACCGTCGGCATCCCGGACCCGTACAAGGGGGAGCGGATCAAGGTGTACATCGTCCTGAAGGATGGGGAGACGGCCACCGAGGAGGAGTTCATCGCCTACTTCCGTCAGCACCTGACGCCCTACAAGGTCCCCTCGGAGGTGGAATTCCGCACTGAACTGCCCAAGAGCGCCATCGGCAAAATTCTGCGGCGACAACTGCGGGAGGAGGAAATCCGGAAGGCCCAGGAAGCCGGATCATGAAAACGGTTCGCAGTCAGCCACGCAGCCGTTCGCAGTCAGCCACGTAGCCGTTCGTAGTCAGCTACGGCCGTTCGTAGTCAGCCACGCCGCGCAGCGGAGTGGCGGTTTGTAGTTAGCCACGGAGCGCAGCGGAGTGGCGTCTGAACGGCACTCCACTTCGTTTCGTGCCTGACTACGAACAGAGCCGCGCCGCGCAGCGGAGTGGCATCAAAGCGGAGGACGTCCTATGCCGACTGCTATTCACCACATTGCCATTGCCGTCAACGACCTGGAGGCCGCGCTGGCCTTCTACCGGGACGCGCTGGGGCTGGAAGTGTCCGAGCGCCGGGAGGTCCCCGAGGAAGGAGTGGAGATCGCCTTTCTCCCCGCCGGGGAGGGGGAGATAGAACTCCTGCGCCCGCTGGGCCCCGATAGCAGTGTGGCCCGGTTTCTGGAGAAACGGGGGGAGGGACTGCATCACATCTGCCTGAGGGTGGAGAACATCACGGCCGCGATGGAGCGGTTGCGGGCCGCCGGCGCGACCCTGTTGAGCGAAGAACCCCGCGTCGGCGCCGACGGCACCCGCTACGTCTTCATCCACCCCAAATCCGCCCACGGCGTCCTGCTGGAACTGTACGAGAGATAAGGGTTTTTCCGGCGGCGAAGCCGCCGGAAAAACCCCTGCGTGCGCCCTGCGACATGCGACGTGCTCCCTGCGATATGCGCCCTGCTCCCTATCGGGTCCTCATTGCGCGCCTCTCCCCCCTGCGGGACGTGGATCGTTCTCTCCCCCACCGCTTCCTCTTCCACGAAGTCCGCCGGGCCCTCCCCGAGGCGGACGTGGACCTGGCCTTCTTCCCGCCGGGCCGGGTAGGAGACACCCTCCCCCCTCTGACCGGCATCCACTCCCGCCGTCCGGCACGGGAATTTGACCTCATCCTGGTCTCCAACGCGTACATTCTGGAACTGCTGAATCTCCCCTATGTCCTGCTTCGCTCCGGCATCCCCCTCTTTGCCGGGGAACGCTCGGAGAGCGACCCCGTCATTCTTCTCGGCGGCTCCAACGCGATGGCCGCGCAGGCCGTCATCCGGGAGGACGGCGACGCACTGGCGGACGGCATCTTCTTCGGCGAAGGGGAGGGACGGGTCGGGGACATCGTTC
Organism: uncultured Anaerolineae bacterium; assembly: GCA_937942115.1. Taxonomy (GTDB): domain Bacteria; phylum Chloroflexota; class Anaerolineae; order B4-G1; family DUEL01; genus SpSt-77. Next base: position 10,204 of record CALDFY010000238.1, read on the forward strand.
GGGCCCTGGCCGGGGGAGGGGGAAGGCGGGAGCGGCTGGAGGCCGCTGCGACAACCGGCCCCGGCCTCTGGGTCGCCGGAAGCCGCCGCCGAACCGTCAAGGCGGTCTGTCGGCCCCGGCCGCAGGACCTCCCCACCGTCTACCCCCTCCTGGATACCCCCGAGGCCCACACGGCCTACCTCCAGATCACCTGGGGGTGTCCCGCTTTCTGCTCCTTCTGCTTTGAGGGGTACGACCGCAAGCCCTACCGGGAACTTCCGGCGAAGGAACTTCTCCCAGTGGCCCGGCAACTGAAGCAGGCCCAGGGGGCGGAGGAAATCGGCCTCTACAGTTTCAACTTCAACACCCACGGGGAAATCTTTGACCTCCTCCTGGAACTGCACCGTCTTTTTGACCGGGTGAGCCTGAAGAGCCAGCGGGCCGACATCCTGTGGCGGGTGCCCGGCCTGATAGAGGCAGAACTGGCGGCGGAGAAGCGGGAATTCACCCTGGGGATTGAGGGCATCAGCGCCCGGCAGCGGGCGTTCCTTCAGAAAAGTCTCCCCACCGAGGAGATGACTGCCCTGCTGGAGCGGCTGGTCCGGGAGCCTATCCGTCGCATCAAACTCTTCTACATCCTCACCGGCTACGAGACGGAGGACGACCTGGGCGAGTTCCGGGCCTTCGTCCGCTGGCTGCGGGACGTGCGGGCGGCCTCTCCCTCCCGACCCCGGGTCATCTTCAGCGTGGGGCCGCTGGTGCGGATGCCCTTCACCCCCCTCCGGTACGACCGGCTCTTCCTGGAGGAGAAGCCCTGGCGCCCCCTCGTCGGCGCGGTTCGCTCCGCCTGCGAAACCAACGGCTTTGAGTTTCGCCTGGCCTTTGACTGGGCCGAGTACGCCACCACCCAGGTGCTGGCGCTGGGGGGATACTGGCTGGTGGAACCGCTGGTGGCGCAAGCGCGGGACGGGGCCTTCTACGACCGTCGCCTGCCCCGGGGGTACTGGGAGGCGCTGCGGGCCTGGATGGAGCGCGCCGGTCTCTGGACCGACGTCTTCCTGGGCGAGAAAGGCCCTGACTACCCCTTCCCGCTGGAATTCGTCCAGACCGACATCCCGGCGGATTTCCTGTACCGGCAATACCGGGCCGCGCGCGCCGGCCTGGATCCGGGGTACTGCCTGGGCGACGCGGCGGGGCCGGGGCGATGCCGGGGGTGCGGCGCCTGCCCGGACGAGGAACACCGTCGGGCGGTCCTGCATCACCGCATCCGCATCCCCGACCTGGGGCCGTATCTGGCCGAATTGCAGGACGTGGTGAACCGCAAACGGCGGCTGCGCCCCGTCTACTACCGCCTCCGCACCGACGCCGCGCTTTCCGGCGTCCATCCGGCCTTTCTGAACGCCTTCGTCTTCCGGCAGATACTGGCCCGCGCGCCCGAACTGGCGGAGAACCTCCTCAGCGTGCGGGAGGCGCTCTTCACTGTCCCGCCCAACGACCGCCGGTTTCCCACCCTGGGCGGCGAGACCGTCTTTGCGCTGCGGGCCTGGGACGCCGATGCCCTGCGGGCGGCATTATCTTCCCTCCCTGCGCCGGGAGAGGGGTTGGAGGTGCGGGGGCCGGTGGAGAACTTCACCCCCGGCGCCTTCACAAAGGCCCATCTGGCGCTCTCCCTCCCCCTCCCGCTCCCCACGGCGCGCGCGGCGCTGGAAGGGTACCTGCGCGGGGCCTACGTCCCCTTCTCCCTGCGGCGGGAAGGGGAGGGGTACGGGATAGAGGTTCCGCCGCGCGGGCGGAAGAAGAAAGTGCTCTTCGGGGGGTATCTGGAGGGCCAGGAGGAGCGGACGGCGGTTGTGCTGGAGGTCGGGCCGAAGTTTGACCTCCGGGCCCTGCTGGAGATGGCGGGCAGCGACCTGCGGGCCGGAGATTGCCGGGTGGAGGTCAGAGGGGTGGAGACTCAACCGTAGGACGGGCTTTTTCGCCCGTCTTTTTCGCCCGTCTGGACGGCCTGAAGAGGCCAATGGTGCCCACATTGAACGTGCCAGGCACTTTCTGAAGTGCCTGGCACGTCCCGGCGCAGGCCGCCAGGCCTGTACAGGCTAACAGCCTGCGCTACAGAGGCTAACAGCCTGCGCTACCGAAGCACAGGCCGCCAGGCCTGTACAGGCTAACAGCCTGCGCTACAGAAAAAGTGAGCGCCATTGGCATGGCGAGGCCGTCCTACCTCCGCAGCGTCGCGACCAGCCGGCGCGGGAAGAGGAGCAGGTCCAGCGCGGCGGTGATGTCCGGGGCCAGCACATCGGCGGCCTGCAGGCAGGAGAGGGCCAACCCCTCCGGCCCCAGGACGGCGATGCCCAGCGCGGCCCGCTCCAGCATCCGGGCGTCGTTGGCCCCGTTGCCGAGGGCGACCACACGGTCGGCCCCCAGCCGTTCCACCAGCGCCGCCTTCTGCTCCCCCTCGTCTCCCGGCTCCAGGCGGGATGGAGTAACCCCCAAATCCTCTGCCACCGCCGCCAGCGTCCCGTGCGTGTCCGCGCTGACCAGGTGGACGGTGAGGGTCGGGCGCAGTCGGGCGACCCGCTCCCGCACGCCGGGCAGGAGCGTCCCGTCCAGCGCCACCGTCCCGTTCAGGTCCAGGACCAGATGCTCCAGGCGGAGCCGGTCACGGGATGATATGACGATTTCCAGCACGGACCCCCCTATACTTCCACCCCGAACACCGTCCGCATCAGGACGCCGATGCCGAAACTGATCGCCGCCACCGCCAGACTCAGCCCGGCCATCTCCAGGAACCGCCGCCGGAAGGGCAGGTCACGGGCCACGGAGATGTAGTAGTTGAAGAAGGCGATGATCAGAACCGCTACCGCCAGCGTGGTCGCCAGGCAGAGGTACGGGCTTTTCAGCAGGAGGTACGGCAGGACGAGGGCCAGGACGGTGAAGATGTAGGCGATGCCGGTGTAGAGGGACGCCCGCAGCGGGTCCCGCCCGTCTCCCTCAGCCTTCGTGGAGAGGTACTCCGAAGCGGCCATAGAGAGGGCGGCGGCGATACCGGTGATGGTCCCCGTCATCGCCACCAGTTGGGTGTTCTGCAGGGCGAAGGTCAGCCCGGCCAGCGCGCCCGTCAACTCCACCAGCGCGTCGTTCAGGCCCAGGACGATGGAGCCGGTGTACCGGAGCCGCTCCTCGTCCAGCATCGCCAGCAGGGCCTCTTCGTGGGCTTTCTCATCCCGCGCGATGGCCTCAATGCCGGGGACGATGCCCTCTATCCGGGCATAGTTATCCCGCGCTCCCTCTTCCCCCCGCTCCATCCGTTTGACCGCGAAGGTGATGCCCAGGACGCGCCCGGTCAGGGTGTAGAACCAGACTCTGAGCCAGTCGGGACGGACTTCCTCTCCGGTGACGCGGGACCAGTAGCGGGAATGGCGGAGTTCATCGGCCGCAATGCGCTCCAGGACGGCCCGGTTCTGGGACTCCCGGACCGTCCGCGCCAGCCGGGTATAGATGTGGTGCTCGGTGAGTTCGTCCCGCTGGTAGGCCAGCAGGGTCTGTTTCTCCTGAGGGGTGAGGCTCGGTTCGGCCATAGTGCGTATTTCGTAATCCGTATTCCGTCCCCCGCTTCACGTTTCACGTTTCACGCTTCACGCTTCACTTCTACCCCCAACCTCTGAGCCACCTTTTTCGCCAGAGCATCCAGGTCGCCGTTGGTGTACCGCTCCACCTGCCCATTATCGCAGAGACGGGCCAGTTCGGGGTCCAGCGGAAGCCGGGCCAGAACCGGCACGCCCAGGGCGGCCGCCGTATGCAGGGCCTGGCTGGGGCCGAAAGCCTCTATCTGTTCCCCACACTTCGGGCAGGTCACGTAGGCCATGTTCTCCACCAGCCCGAGGATGGGCACACCCAGGTGCTCCGCCATCCGCGCCGCCTTGCGGACCACCATCCCCGCCAGGTCCTGCGGCGAGGTGACCAGCAGGATGCCGCTCACGGGGAGCGACTGCAGCACCGTCAGCGCGGCGTCGGAGGTGCCAGGCGGCAGGTCCACCACCAGCACGTCCAGGTCCCCCCAGAGGACGTCGCCCCAGAACTGCTGGATGGCGCCGCTGATGAGCGGCCCCCGCCAGATGACCGCCTCGTCCTCATCGGGGAGGAGCAGGTTGATGGACATCACCCGGATGCCGGAGGGGGTTTCGACGGGGAGGATGCCCACCGGGCCCATAGGCGGAGGCTCGCGCAGGCCGAACATCCGGGGGATACTGGGGCCGGTGATGTCGGCGTCCAGCACGCCCACCCGTTTCCCCTGGCGGCGCAGGCCCACCGCCAGGAGCGCGGCCAACGATGACTTGCCCACGCCGCCTTTGCCGCTCATCACTGCCAGGACCCGATCCACGCGGTTGAATCGGGCGGCGACGCCCGGCTCCTGCTGTTGGGGCGACTGCCAGATACGGGCCCTCTCTTCCGGCGTCATCTCCCGCAGGGAAATACGAACGTCCCGCACGCCGTCCAGGGCCAGGACGGCCTTCCGGGCTTCTTCCACGATGCCCTCCCGCAGAGGACATGCCAGGGTGGTCAGCGCCAGGGTGAAGGAGACGACACCGTCCTCCATATGCAGGTCCTGCACCATACCCAGTTCCACGATATTCCGGCGCAGTTCAGGGTCCATCACCTGCGCCAGCGCGCTTTGAACAACTTCAACCGTCAACATCGTCCCCTCTCACGCTTCACGTCTCACGCTTCACGTCTCACGCTTCACGCCTCGTTAATGAAGGCGCTCCGGATGGTCCTCCAGCCGGCCCTCCAGATAAGCCTGCACTGCGTCGTCAATCCGGACGATGTCGGTGAGGACAGGGCGGATGCCGGCCTGCCGGATGCTCTCGTAGGCTCCGGCGCCCATCCCCCGCGCCAGGAGCACGTCGCAATCGGCGATGGCGGCGATCATCCGGGCGTGGCGGCTTTGGGCGGCCGCGTCAAACCCGTGGCCGCGCGGGTCGGGGCCATGCTCGTGCCCGTGATGGTGCTCTCCGGCAAAGTGGGCATGCCCCATCTTCTCCCGGACCTCCCGGCCAATTACCCGGCCCTCTTCCACCGTGACGACCACGTAGAACGGAGCGCGACCGAAGTGCTGGCTGATGGTTACACTGTCGTCGGATACAGCGGCGATTTTCATGGTTCCTCCTGAACGGGATGTTCTTCTATTATATGCTGATAGTATTGTTGCAGGAACTGATCCACCATCCGGCGGGTCTCCTCCAGGTCTTGAACCCAGAACCGGAGGACCTCGTCTCCCAGAGAGGTCAGGTGGTACACGCGCCGGGGAGGGCCCTGGGTCTGCTCCCGGTCCCAGACGGAGGCCACCCAACCCCGTTCTTCCATCTCCCGCAGCGCCCGGTACACAACGGTGGGGTCCGATCCCCCCAGGCCGAAGGAATCCAGTTGCTCCAGCAGGGTGTAGCCGTGGGCAGGCCGATGGTGCAGCAGCAGGAGCAGGACGGGCTCCAGAAACCGTACCGCCCGGCGGGAACATCCATGCTGACGCCATCCCGGACCTCTCCTCGGCATTCCTTCATCCTCCCAGTTCCACAGCCATTGTACCACACTATGTGCAATTTGTCAATAGAAAACTTGTCAGTAACGATTTATCGCACCCAGCAGGGACCGTACCACCAGGGTGGCGTAGGCGCCGGGGGGAAGGACAAAGGTCAGGGTGATTTTCTGCCGACCGGGGAAGCGTTCATCGGGGGCGGGAGGGGATGCGGAGACGTCGGAAGGCCGGAGGATCAGTCGCCGCTCCCCCCGGGGGAGATAGGCCCGGCGGAGGAGGCGGGGCTTCAGGTCGGAGAGGGTCAACGCTTCGGCCTCCAACACGTCCTCCACCACCTTTGCCAGCAGCGGGTCGCCGTAGACGGCGCGGTGGTGGGGGAGTGGAACGGCCATATCGGCAGGCAGATGGCCGGAGAGGGCGGGGAAGAGGGGGAGCACCTCACTGCCCACCTCCACGAAGCCGGAAGGGGCGCCCAGGCGGGCCTGCAAATAGCCAGCTGCGATGCGGTTCCAGAGAAAGGACTGATAGGCGGCCAGATAGAGGCTCAGCACGCGCGGGGTGACCAGATTGAGCGCGCGGTGGAAGTCGGTGGGGTGGTCGCAGAGAAAGGTGAGGACGGAGCGCAGGTTGGAGGGACGGGGGGCTATCTCCAGAAGCGACCGCCACTGGCCCCAGCGGCTGGCGGCCTCCCGCTTGAAGGCCCGCACGTCCGCCGGGTCGCCGACCAGCGGTTCGGCCAGGACGGCCCGCAGAGCGCCCTCGGCGTCCCGCCGGAGGATACGCCGTCCCGGAAAATCCCCGGATTCCGTGCGGGAGCCGAAGCGCTGAGCGTCAAAGTAATTGGGGATTCCCTCCTCCGCCGCCGTTGATAAGCGCGCGCCCAGGCCGGCGGCCTCCGACGGGGAGAGGTCGCGCACCGTCACCACAAAGCGGTTGCCCGCCAGGTCGGAGGGGGTCAGGGGACGGGGGGATCGGCCCACCCGCTCGGCGGTGAACCCCGGCCCGCGCAGATGGGCCGGTCCTGGCCCGCGCACCGTCGCGTACTGGACCGCGACGGCGTCCCGGTCCTTGAGGGCGGGGAAGGAGACGGCGGAGAGGGGGAGGCGGAGCATCCGGGCCATCCGGGCCTGCACCTCCAGCGTGGTGACTCCCCGCTTCTGTATCCGGTAGAGGGCATACGGACCGCCGTCCGGGGGAAAGCGAATCTGTTCCTCTACGAGGAAGTCTTCGGGGACGGTTTTGAGGCGCATATGGCTTTGGACGTGACTACCTACGCCGGGGGCTAAAAGCCCCCGGCTCAGATGCGAAGCCCCCTTCGGGGGCTTCCGGATAGTTCGTCAGGGCTATGGCCCGAGGGACTTCACCCCGTGGGGCTTTGTAGCCTGAGCCCACCGCTCAAGCAGCGGGTGGAGATGGGCGCTACAGGCATCGGGGTAAGCGGTTATCTTATTGACAGTTTTTAACGCAGGACTATCTTCCGTCGCCAAGTCTTTCCGTTACGCCCTGACCAGCGCCAGTGCGCAGACGATTTGCAGGCGGGAGGGGGAGACATTCCATCGCTCCGCCCATTCCGTTCGGGCTCGCTCAATCCAGGCGTCAAATTCGTCGTCCTCCGGATACCGGTCAAAGGGCGCTTTGGGAGTTTCGGGCAAACAGCGGATCAAACGCATCACCTCATCCCGGCGGGAACTCTCCGGAAGGGGATTGCCCCGCCCGTCGGCGATGACGGTGTCCAGGTGGCGCCCTCTTCGCAGAAGGAGAAACAGACGCTTGGGGCCGTTCGTCACCATAGCGCTGCGGATTCCCAGGGGCAAAGCCCGAATCTCCGCCCCGTTGCGGATCTCTATCAGGTCCTTGTAGAAAGTGCTGGTCTGCAGTTCACCCGTGCGGCTGACAAAATCTATCACTTCGTCCAGGTTCAGGTCCGTCTCCGTTTCCCGGGCAAGATAGAGTTCGCGCCCCAGGGCTTCCATCTCAAACTCCCGTTCCCATTTCTGTTTTTGGCTTTCTTCGTAAATCAGGACCGGGATCCGGGCCAGAGAAGAATGCTCCCGACTGCGCTCCCCGAGCCGTTCCTTCCACCGGCGGGCATGGCGGATGCGGGGGTGGTCCATGGTGGAGGGGACGAAGTTGTAAATATAGATGTCGCGCGGTTCCTGCCACGGCCGCAGGATTCGCCCCATCCGCTGGGCCAGTTCCAGAACCGTCCACGGGAGGTCGTAGTTGACCAGAACGGAAGCGTCCTGCAGGTTGAACCCCTCCGAGATGGCCCGGCTGGCGACCAGGACGTGAATCTCGTTCCTGGGGTCCCGGTCTTCAGGAAGCACCTCGTTGGCGATAGGCGCAAATCTCCGCAGCGTATCATCCAGGTTCTGTCCCGTTTTATCCACCGTTGTTTCTACCCGTATCTGGCGAGGTAACAGGGACCTCAATTGTTCCGCTACGTATTTGGCCGTTGCCCGATACTCGCAGAATACGACGACTTTCCGGCCGCCGGCCTCTTGAATTATCTCAGCCAATTTCTGCAACTTGCTGTCTCTCTTATGCCCATACCAGCGATCAATTTCCTTTCGGCGTTGAGAAAGAAACTCGGTCAATTCGCTCTGGCGTGCGAACTGATACTCGTAATCGCCCGTCTCCATTTTCTCACAGGTCTCTCGGACGCGGGCCGGAGAGGAGCAGAACTGATGCAGGAAGAGCGCCTCCTGCATAGGGATGCGTTTGCCCCTACTCCAGCCAAATAGCATATCCTGCTGACCGCTCTTCCCGTGTTTTCGCTTCCTCTTGCCCTTTTCGCTGCTTACTGCTTGAAGCAAACCGCTTTCCAGCAGTTCCGCCAGAAGGTTATCGTAGGGATTCTCGTATCGGACCGTGATCAGGCGAATGCGGCGTGGGAAGTACAGTTTCTTCTCTCCGAAGCGGACAAACCGCTCCCCCTGTTCATCCTGCTCGCTGAAATGCCGAACCACGTCGGGGATGTTCAGGACAGTACAGGGGGGCAGGTCGGGCAACTCCCTTAATGATCTGACCGGCCACTTTGTTGCGGTCGTCTTGAGTCCTATAGGCGTGCTGATGAGTCCGGGAGGGGGGAGAAGGGCCAATTGACTTCGGACATCCTCTATGCCCTTGCTGTACGGCGTTGCGGTGAGCAGGAGGATTTTGCTCTGATTTTGTTGAACCGCCTCCCGGATACGCCGGTGGCTTAACCGCAGATTCCCCTCCTCCGTCTCCTCGTTCCGCAGACGATGGGACTCGTCCAGGATGATCAGCGTCTCTTCGCCGGCCAAACTCAGTTCATGCTCCAGTTGCGGCAGGTGGCTATCTCCCTCTTTTCGGGCCAGCGTATGATAAGAGAACTCTGCGCTGGAAAGGCGCGCGGCCCGCATAGACCGCCTCCAGACCTCCCGCATCCCCGCCGGACAGACCACCAGCACGGTTCGGATCTCGTCCCGCATCCGGAGATACGCGGCCACGTGGGACGCGATGACCGTCTTTCCCAGGCCGGTGGAGGCGATCAGAAAAGCCCCGTTATGCTCCAGCAGGGAGCGGAGGACGCTGGAGGCCACACCTTTCTGGTACTCCGCCAGAGGGGGCAATTGGGCCGGAACATCTTCTTCGGGCAGACCATATAGTTCCAGTAGCGCACGGGCATAAATAATATACGGGTCATACTCCCCCAGCCAGCGCTCCAGCGATGCGATCAGTTCTTCGGTGATAGAGACGGCCCGGGCGAAATAGCCGTCAAACCGCTCCACGAAGAACGCTACATCCGCCGGTTCTGTGACCACATAGCCTGCCTCCAGGCTCTGACAGAGTCCGTGGTAGGTGAAATTCGCCGACGTCACGACGACGGCATCGGCGTCGGCGATGTACAACTTGGCGTGATGATAGAGGTAGCCCGCCCGTAGCCAGGGGGCTTCTTCCCCGGGCGATTCTCCCACCGCGACGGCCATCCAGCCTTGCCGGAGCGCCTCCAGGAGCTGCCGCATCGCCCGGGTGCGCCCCTCCTGAGGCCCGCAGGAGAGTTCCCCCATAAATTCCATCAGCACTTCTTTCAGACGGTCCTCCCCTCCTTCGGGACGACCGATCAGAAGCCGAACGCGCTTGCCCCGCAGGACATCCTGCAAGGCCTGATAGCCGGATGCTGCGAAGTAAGCGGTGGCGATCCGGATTTCCGTGGCTCCTTGCAGGGTGGCCTGAACGGTGCGTAGCGCCGCGCCGTTTGCGGCAAAAAAGCGATGGGAGTGACCGTTCATACTTCCCACCTCGGCGCGCTAACAATGGGTGGGCGACCACAAGGATGGGCGACCGCGAGGGTCGCCCCTACAAAACCCGTAAGGGCAGGGCTTGCCACAGAGGCCTCACCCCTCCCCCGGCGGCTGCGCCGCCACCCCCTCCCCTCTCCCGAACTCCGTTCGGGAGAGGGGAGGGGGGCGGGGGGGGTGGGGTGAGGAACCCGGGCAGGGCTTGCCCCTGCCCCAAACGGGGCCACCGCGAGGGTTGCCCCTACGCTTCGCGCCCGGCGTCAACCTGCGTTGACGCTTCCCTGAAAGGACGGCGCAGGCCGTCCTCTGGCCGGAGGCCCAGGGAGGCTGACTTTTAGTCAGCGCCCAGGGGCCACCGCGAGGGTTGCCCCTACGCTTCGCGCCCGGCGTCAACCTTCGTTGACGCTTCCCTGAAAGGACGGCGCAGGCCGTCCTCTGGCCGGAGGCCCAGGGAGGCTGACTTTCAGTCAGCGCCCAGGGGCCACCGCGAGGGTTGCCCCTACTCCGCCAGCACGTACGCGAATATCAGCGGCACCACGATGGTCGCGTCCGACTCTAT
>CALDFY010000239.1 GCA_937942115.1 uncultured Anaerolineae bacterium
TATGTGCGTCTTCACTATCGGAGTAAACCCTACCGTTTTTATCGTTGCTTGTGGAGTAATTTTGGCTTTAACTTTCCTGGTGGGAGTGGGAGACCGTTTTACTATGAGTGAGGAAGAGGCGGCGGAGACGCTTTCCCGGGATCAGTATAAAGCCTGGAACTGGTACCATGGAGCATGGAGCGATCTGTACTTTGGGGGTTTGTTTCTCACCTTCGGCCTTACTATGGGATATGCTATAGCTAAATGGGTGATAGAACGGGGTATACATGGATTGGGAGATACCATCGGCTTGCTGGCATTAGGTGGATTCTTTGGGCTTTTACCTATTGCCGGAGGGATTTTAAGGTTACAGCGGGCATGGATTAACAGGAGAAGATACGTTAAAGTAAAGAAAGAGTTATAGGTCCTCCTTTGAAGGGTCACAGGAAACTTTTGTGCCTTTGTGTCTCCGTGTGAAAACGTGTCATGAACCGCGCCGCCCATCTCTACCGCTTGCAGCAATTAGACCAGGAGGAGGAATCCCTCCGCCGCCGCCTGCGGGAGGTCGCGGCCGCGCTGGGGGAGACCCCGGCGCTGCGGGAGGCCCGCCAGGCCGCCGCGCGCGCCGCCGACGAGGCCCACCGCTGGGCCGTCCGCCAGCGGGACCTGGAACTGGCCGTCCGGGGCCTCAGGGACGAAATCGCCTCGGCGGAGCGGACCCTCTATAACGGCAGCATCCGCAACCCCAAAGCCCTGGACGACCTGCAGAAAAAAGTCCTTTCACTGAAGAAGTTACAGGAGAAGCGGGAAGAAGAACTCCTGGAAGCGATGATTGCCCGCGAGGAAGCGGAGGATGCCCAGAAGCAGGCCCAGGCCCATCTGGCGGAGGTGGAATCCGCCTGGCGGCGCGACCAGGCCGCGCTGGAGGCCGAAAAGGGGCAACTGGAGGGACGGCTGACGGAAGTCGGCCGCGCCCGCGCCGCCCTGCTCTCCGCCATCCCCCGGGAAGACCTGGAACTCTACCGCAACCTGCGCCGGACCAAAGGCGGGCTGGCCGTCGCCGTGATGCGCTCCGGGGCCTGCACCGCCTGCGGGATGGAGGTCCCCTCGGGCCGTCTGGAACGGGCCCGGGAGACCGACCTCTTCTTCTGCGGCAACTGCGAGCGCATCCTCATCCCAGAGGAAGCAATTCCGTAGCCCTGCGACCTGCGCCCTGCGACATGGGTACCAAAACCAGCGCCTTCGGCTCTCCCGGACGGATCGCCCACGACTCCACGCCCTTCTACGCCAGCCGCCTGTACGAAGGGCTTCCAAAAGAAGAAATCATCCCATACGTGGAGAACCCGATTCCGCCGGAGTTTCTGGACCGCATCTTCTGCAAGTCCAGCGAGCGGATGGAGGAACTGCCCGATTGCTCCGTCCACCTGATGGTGACCTCCCCACCCTACAACGTGGGCAAAGAGTACGACGAAAACCTGACCCTGGCGGAGTACCGGGCCTTCCTGAAGCGGGTCTGGGGCGAAGTGAAACGGGTGCTGGTCCCCGGCGGCCGGGCCTGCATCAACATCGCCAACCTGGGCCGTCGGCCCTACATCCCGCTCCATGCGTTCATCATTGAGGATATGCTGGACCTGGGCTTCCTGATGCGGGGCGAGATTATCTGGGACAAAGCCGCCAGCAGCAGCCCGTCCACCGCCTGGGGGACCTGGTGCTCCCCCCGCAACCCGACCCTGCGGGACACCCACGAGTACATCCTGGTCTTTTCTAAGGGGATGTTCGTCCGGCATTCCCCTCCCGGCCGGCAGAGCACCATTTCCAGAGAAGAGTTTCTGGAATTCACCAGAAGCGTCTGGACCTTCCCGGCCGAACCGGCGACAAAGGTCGGACATCCGGCCCCGTTTCCGGTGGAGTTACCCTACCGGCTCATCCAACTTTACACCTTTGACGGAGAGGTGGTTCTGGACCCGTTTATGGGAAGCGGACAGACGGCCATTGCGGCGATCCGGTCCAACCGGCACTACGTGGGGTATGACATCAACGAAGAATATGTCCGGCTGGCCGAACAAAGAATCGCCGCGACCCGGCCTGCCGGAGCGGCGCCGCTGCAGCAGAAACTGCCCATACCCTGAAAGGGCAGATAGAACGCAGATTTCTTACTCATCTGCGTGAATCTGCATCCTACACTCTACCCTTTGGATTCAGGAGGACATCATGAAACTGGACCCTCAAGCCCGCTATTCTCGGACTCACGAATGGGCCCGCTGGGACGGGGATGAAATCGTCTGCGGCATCTCCGACCACGCCCAGGAGTCCCTCTCCGACATCGTCTACGTGGAACTGCCGGAGGTGGGAGATACATTCGCCCGGGGCGACACCTTTGGCACGGTGGAGTCGGTGAAGGCCGCCTCCGACCTCTACATGCCGATGGGCGGCGAGATCACCGCCATCAACGAGGAACTCCAGAGCAAGCCGGAACTGGTCAACCAGGACCCCTACGGCGTCGGCTGGATGATCCGCTTCCGTCCCTCCAACCCGGCCGAGTTTGACGACCTGATGGATGCCCAGGCCTACGAGGCGTTCGTGGCCGAAGAGGAAGGATAATGGGCAGTGAAACCGCAGAAAGCCTGAAAGAGAGGGGTCTGCGCCTGTTCGGGGAAGGACTATACGAAGAGGCGCTCCGCTGTTTCGGCCAGGCCCAGGAACTCTTCGCCGCAGAGGGAAACGATGCCGAAGCGGCGGAGATGCTCAACAACCAGGGCGTGGTCTACCGGATGCTCCACCGGTGGGAGGAGGCGCGGGCCGCCCTGGAAGAGGCCCGCGCCGTCTTCGTCCGCATCGGGGACCGGCACCGGGAGGCGCAGGCCCTGGGCAACCTGGGCGGCTTGCTGGCCAGCCGGGGGGACGCCCTGCGGGCCCAGGAGTACCTCCGGCAGGCCGCTGACCTCTTCGCCGAACTGGGGGATACCCAGCGGCGGGCCGAGACCCTGCTGGCCCTGGGCGTCCAGATGTGGAAGGCGGGCGACCGCTGGGGGGGCATCGCCGCCTATCAGGCCGGCCTGGAGATGCTGGAACACCCCACGCCGCAGCAGAAGACCCTGCGCGGCCTCATCCAACTGGTCAGCCGGCTCTTCCGGCTGCGGCTTCCCACCATGTGACGTGCCGGGCACTTCTAAAAGTGCCTGGCACGTGACCGGAGGCATCGCCAATGCCCCACGAAATCTGGCGAGTCAACGTACAGACCCAGGAACTGCGCCGCGAGCCCGTCCCCGAAGCCTGGCAGCACTGGGGCGGGCGCGGCCTGATCGCCCGCATCCTCCTGGACGAGGTCCCGCCGTCCGCCGACCCTCTGGGGCCGTACAATCGGCTCATCTTCGCCCCGGGCCTCCTGGGCGGGCATATGCTCTCCAGCGCCGACCGCGTCTCGGTGGGCGGCAAAAGTCCCCTGACCGGCACCGTCAAAGAGGCCAACGCGGGCGGGCAAACGGGACTGGCCCTGGCCCGCCTGGGGATCCGGGCACTGATCGTAGAAGACGGGGCACCGGAAGGGCTGTGGGTCCTCCACATCAGTGCCCAGGGTGCCCGCTTTGACCCCGCCGACGACCTCTCCGGCCTGGGAGTCTACGAGACGGCGGCCCGTCTGCGGGAGCGGTACGGCAAAAATATTGCCGCCGCCGTCATCGGCCCTGCCGGTGAGCGCCGGATGCGGGCCGCCGCCATCCTCCATCTGGATAAAGACGGCGTCCCCGGGCGGGCCAGCGCTCGCGGCGGCCTGGGGGCGCTGATGGGCTCCCGGGGCCTCAAGGCGGTCGTGGTGGACCGACAGGGCGGCTCCCCGCCCCCTCTCGCCGACCCCGAGGCCTTCCGTTCGTTGCAGAAACGGTACAACCAGGCCCTGCTGGCCCATCCCCAAACCCACACCTATCACGACTACGGCACAGCGGCGATGGTCGCGATGTGCAACGCCTTCGGGGGCCTGCCGACCCGGGGCTTCTCGCAGGGACAGTTTGAGGGCGCCGACGCCATCGGCGGCGAGGCCCTGCGGGAGATGATTCTGGCGCGGGGCGGCGAAGGAAACCCGTCCCATGCCTGCATGGCCGGTTGCATCATCCTCTGCTCCAACGTCTTCCCTGACGCCGGGGGCCGGACCGTCGTCTCGCCGCTGGAATACGAGACCATTGCGCTGATGGGCTCCAACCTGGGGCTGGACGACCTGGAGACGATTGCCCGGCTGAACTGGCACGCCAACGACATCGGCGTGGACACCATTGAGGTCGGCGCGGCGCTGGGAGTGGCCGCCCGGGGCGGCCTCTGGTCTTTTGGAGACGGCGCGGCGGCGCTGGGGCTGATGGACGAAATCCGCCGCGCCACCCCGCTGGGGCGCATCCTCGGCAACGGGGCCGTCGCTACCGGACAAGCCTTCGGCGTCCTCCAGGTACCGGCGGTGAAGGGGCAGGCCATCGCCGCCTACGACCCCCGGGCCATCAAGGGGACCGGGGTGACCTACGCGACCTCCCCTCAGGGTGCCGACCACACCGCCGGTCTGACGATACGGGCCAAAATAGACCACCTGAAGCCCGAGGGCCAGGTGGCCGTCTCCCGCCGGGCCCAGGTCGCCATGGCCGCGTACGACACCCTGGGCATCTGCATCTTCGCCGGATTCGGCCTCTCCACCGCGCCTGACCTGATCCCGGCCCTGCTCCGCGCCCGCTACGGCTGGGAAGTGGGGGAGGACGTCCTGACCCGGCTGGGGGAGGGGACCATCCGCCTGGAGCGGGCCTTCAACCGGCGGGTCGGCTTCGGCCCGGCCGACGACCGGATTCCCGAATGGATGACCCATGAGCCGCTGCCGCCCCACCACACCGTGTTTGACGTCCCCCCCGACGAACTGGACGGGATTTTTGCCGACCTTGGTCCGTAGCGCAATGAACGTGCCAGGCACTTCCTGAAGTGCCTGGCACCTTCCGGCGCAGGCCGTCGGGCCTGTAGCGCAGGCCGCCAGGCCTGTCGCGCAGGCCGCCAGGCCTGTAGCGCAGGCTAACAGCCTGCGCCACCGCAGCGCAGCCGCCAGGCCTGTAGCGCAGGCCGCCAGGCCTGTATCCGCAGGCGAACAGCCTGCGCTACATAGCGTTATATGGAGACCATCCCGGTCAACAGCATTGAGTTTGAATACGTCTACGTGGCCAACCAGCGCTGCGCCTGCGGCGGCTACTACACGGCCGTCCGACAGGAACTGCGCCGGGGGCCGTCCGGCCCGGTGGACCGCCTGATCGCCCGCTGCGAAGGGTGTGGGGATGAGCGCGCGTTTGAGTTTGACATCCGCTCCTTCTTCGGCCAGTGGGAAAAGTACGGCCGCTTCCGGCGGACGGATGAACGGTTCCGGGACGCGATAGCCCATTTGCGCGCAGGTAGGCTGGCGGAAGCAGAGGCGGCCCTGCGGCAGGTGGTGGACGCCGAAGAGGGGGAACCAGCCTTCGCCTGGGGGCACTACCATCTGGGGTGCGTCCTGTTGCTGGAGGGACATGCAGAGGAGGCCCGGTTTTACCTGGAGCGAGCGGCCGCCATCCAGCCGCTGGAACCGGACATCCACGAGGCCCTGGCCCGCGCGCTGGAAGCGACCGGGGAGGAAGAGGCCGCACTGGGCCACCGGCGGGAAAGCGCGGCCCTGAAGGAGCAATTCCCGGCGGAGTAGATGAGAGTTCGCGGGGAGGGGGGCGGCTTCGCCGCCCCCTCCCCGCTTTTTGCCGTCAGCGGCCTGGACTGGCCGCAAAGACCGCTTCCAGAAGCGAGCGCCGCTCCGGCGGCGCCATCGGCCGGGGCCGGGCTCCCTCCTCCAATAGCGCCGTCCGCAAATCCACCCCCAGCAGCCGTCCCTCGTAGAAGACCAGCCGGTCTATGAACTCCTGACGGGTCCCCAGCGACTGCATCTGGTCAAAAAACAGGTTCCCCAGGCCGTAGTGGATGAACGCCCCGGCGTGGAAGTCAAACCCCTGCGGCTGGTGGGCCTGACTCCCCTGGACGACCACCGCGCCGGCCGCCGCCAGGGCGCGGAAATCGGCCACCTGCTGCGGCGTGGGGAAGTACTCGTAGGTCTCGTAGTACTGGACGGTCACAACAGGCAGGTACCCCTCCGCCCGCAGGGCCGCCACCTTCTCCCGAATCCAGGCCCAGTCCCCACAGGGGGCGGCGCCGGGGGAGTCCTCCGTCGCGTAAGCATACGACGGGCCGACGGCGTTGCACCCAATGAAGGCCAGCCGGTTCGGCCCCAGGGTGACCGTCACCGGCGTCATCGCCTCGGCCAGGTTGGCCCCGCCGCCGAACCACCGCCACCCCCGCTGCCGGAAGAGTTCCAGCGTGTGCAGGTTGGGGCCCGTCCCGTAGTCGTTGTTGTGGTTGCCGGTCAGTTCCACAATGTCCGTCCCCACTGCGTCCAGCAATTCTATGTACCGCTCATGGGCGCAGAAGGTCATTGTCCCCAGACGGGGCGGGACGGGGCAATCGGGGGTGAAGGAGACCTCGTTGCTGATGTGAGTCAGGTCGGCCTCCAGAAGCCAGGGGGCGATATCGCGGGCCGGATAGGTGACCCCTTTCTGCTCCATGGTCTGGGCCGTCCCCCGGGTGAGCGCGGTGACGCCCGTCATCGCCACCACCGCCATGCGGGACTCGTCCCGGTTGGAGAGATCGGCGGGGAGGAAAGGGAACGCGTCGGTGCGGCGTT
Organism: uncultured Anaerolineae bacterium; assembly: GCA_937942115.1. Lineage (GTDB taxonomy): Bacteria > Chloroflexota > Anaerolineae > B4-G1 > DUEL01 > SpSt-77. Next base: position 6,695 of record CALDFY010000239.1, read on the forward strand.
CGGCCCCCAGATAGAGGGGGACCCAGAGGCCGTAGTCCGCCAGGCCCTTCTCCAGGGGCGAGCGGCCGTCCACCCACAGGACCTTCCAGCGGGGCTCCAGTTCGTGGAAGGGGACCAGGGCCCAGCCGTTCAGGGTGAGGGCTTCGGTAAGCAGGGCGCCGGATTCCACCACCCGGACCGCCTGACCGGTCGGGGGGCCCCACCGGGTGGAGAAGACCCCCAGGGTGTCGGTGGTGACCAGCAGGGGGTGAAGGGCAAAGGGGCCGGTTGGGGCGCCCGTCCACGTGGCCTGGAGGTCCGCCAGGGCCACCTCGTCGTCCAGGGTGAAGAACGGGGCCGCCAGGGCGTAGGTCCAGGCACCGACGGGGCGGGCATTGGGGACTCCCTCTCCGTCCAGCCGGACCTGGGCGTTGGCGGGGTCGTCAGCCCAGAGGAAATGGGCGGGGTCGGCGTCCACGGCAGCCCGCAGGCGGGCACAGGCCTCAGCGGGGACGGCGGGCCCGCACCCCACCGTCACCGGCCAGGCCGGGGTGGGCGTGGGCGCGGGGGTAGGGGTCAGTGTGGGCGTTGGGGTGGCGGTGGGCCGGGGCGTGCGTGTCGGCGTAGGCGTGTAGGGCGGAGAGAACGGCGCGTCGCAGGCCACCAGCGCCGCCAGACCCAGTGCGAAGGTGAGGAGAAGCAAGAGCACGAAGAGGGTGCGATTGTCGGTCATTGGGTCATTCGGTCATTCGGTCATTGGGCCATTGGGTCATTCGGTCATTGCATCATTGAATGATTCCCAGCGTTTTGCCCACTTTCTCAAACGCTTCCAGCACAAACTCCATGTGCTCGTCGGTGTGGGTGGCCATATACGAGGTCCGCAGCAGTTCCTGGCCCTCCGGCACGGCGGGGGAGAAGACGGGATTGGTGTAGACTCCGGCGTCAAAGAGCATCTTCCAGGCCAGGAGGGTGAGGTTGCGGTCGCCGATGATGATGGGGATGATGGGCGTCTGGGAGTTGCCGATGTTGAAGCCCAGACGGCGGAACTCCGCCCGCATCCGCTCGGCGATGGCGACGACGCGCCGGGAGTGTTCCGGCTCCGTCTCCATAATCTCCAGCGCGGCCAGGGCGGCGGCGGCGTTGGCGGGGGGGATGCTGGCGCTGAAGATAAGGGAGCGGGCGAAGTGCTGGATGTAGTGGATGACGTCGGCGTCTCCGGCGATGAAGCCGCCCAGGCTGGCGAAGGACTTGCTGAAGGTGCCCATGATGAGGTCCACCTGGTCGGTGACGCCGAAGTAGGCCGCTGTGCCCCGGCCGTCGGCCAGGACGCCGATGGAGTGGGCATCGTCCACCATGAGGCGCGCGCCGTACTTCCGGCAGACCCGGATGAGGTCGGGGAGGGGGGCGATGTCGCCGCCCATGCTGAAGACACCGTCCACCACGACCAGTTTTCCGGCCTCTTCGGGGAGGCGCGCCAGCACCCGCTCCAGTGCGTCCACGTCGTTGTGGGCGAAGCGGCGCATCTCGCCGTAGGAGAGGCGGCAGCCGTCAATAATGCTGGCGTGGTCCTCTTTGTCGGTGATGACGAAATCGCCCCGGCCCACCAGCGCCGAGATGGTGCCGACGTTGGTCTGGTATCCGGTGGAGAAGACCAGGGCGGCCTCCTTGCCGACGAAGCGGGCCAGCCGCCGCTCCAGTTCCAGGTGGAGTTCCAGGGTACCGTTGAGGAACCGGGAGCCGGTGCAACTGGTGCCGAAGCGCTGAACCGCGTCCAGCGCGGCCTGCCGGACTTTGGGGTGCATGGTGAGGCCCAGGTAGTTGTTGGAGCCAATCATAATGAGGCGATGATTGCCCACCCAGGCAATCGGCCCCTCACTTTCGGTGAGGGGGATGAAGTAGGGATAGAGCCCCATTGCCTGGGCCTCTTTGGCCTCGGTGAAGGATGCGCATTTGGCGAACAGGTCCATTGTTGTTGTACCCCCTTTGTGGTAAAAATCTTCGCCCGATGCTGTTGCAACTGGAAAAATTGTTTGGGCAGTCCATTGTGGCTCTCCCTCACCCCACCCCCCGACCCCCCTGACAAGTGTAGGTTTTTCGGGGAGCGGGGGATGCCCATTCCGGCCCTCACGCCACCCCTTATCCCCATAAGCGTTAACTTAAGGCTGGCTTCGGCTCTCCGCTTCCCGCCGCCTCGGGCGCCGATTGGAAATCGGCCTCCCCCGGGGGCAACCGCAAGGGTTGCCCCTACGCTTCGCGCCGGGCGTCAACCTGCGTTGACGCCCTTCTCAGGAGGTCGGCGAAGGCCGACCTTGTTGCGAACGAAGTGAAGCAACTCGGCCGAAGGCCCAAAGAGGCTGGCTTCAGTCAGCGCCCGAGGCGGCAACTGGCGCAGCCCCTTAAGTTAACGCATATGGGGCCAGGGGGAGGGGTGAGGCCCATCACCTGGCAGGCGATAAAACAGACACCTGGAATTTTAATGCCTTCCAAAAGTATCCGATTTCGTTCGGAAAATGAACCATCCCGGCGCTTCCCCCCCGGGTCCCGCCGGGATAACCGCACAGGTGGCATCAATTGAAGGTCAGGTTGAAGGCCAGGTTTGGTTGCCCCCTCCCGCCACCCAGGGCGCCGATAGGAAATCGGCCTCCCCTGAGCGCTCCCGCGCCAGGCGTCAACCTCCGTTGGCGCTTCTCAGAACGTCGCTGCGAGATTGGAGGACAACTGGTCGCAGTGGTCCTCCACCCATCAGCCCTCGGGGTGCCGACCTGAGCGACCCTTAAGTTGATGCACATGGGGCGACCTTCGCGGTCGCCCCACAGGGCAGAGGCCAGCCCTGGGCAGGGGTCAGCCCTGGGCAGGGGCAAGCCCTGGGCAGGGGCCAGCCCTGGGCAGGGGCCAGCCCTGGGCAGGGGCAAACCCTGGGCAGGGGCAAGCCCTGGGCAGGGGCAAGCCCTGCCCCTACAACGGTTGCCTCCGGCGCAGACGGAGGGCCCGGTCCACCATCTCCCGTTCCAGCGGCTTCAAGCCGTCCGGCAACGCGCTGGGCGGGATCCAGCGCAAGGCCAGAATCTCGTTGTTGAGCAAGCCCACTTCCCCCTCCGCCTCGCACAGAAAGGCCGTCTCCAGGTGGCCGGGAAGGTCGTCCAGGTCCACCAGCAGGGGCGGGCCCACCTGGACAGCGAGTCCTACCTCCTCCATTAACTCCCGCCGGAGCGCGTCCTGGGGTCGTTCGTGCCGCCCCACCCAGCCGCCTGGCAGCCCCCAGGGATAACGCCCCCGAAAAACGTGCTCCAGGAGCAGAATCTCTCCCCGTTCGTTGAAGACAACCCCGGTCACCCCCACGGTGAACCGGGCGGCGAAAAGCCCGATGAGCCGGCTCAGCAGCGGATAGAGGAAAGGGAACCGGCGCATCAGCCGGGCGACCCATTGTTTCAAGCAGGACGCGGACAAACGCGGATGAACACGGATTTTTGCTTTGTTTCTAATCTCTGCGTCCATCTGCGTCCATCTGCGTCCGCCTTCTCTCCTTACGGATAGACCCGCTTCAGGGTGCGGGGGAAAGGGATGGCCTCCCGCAGGTGGTCAATGCCGCAAATCCAGGCCACCGTCCGCTCCACGCCCAGACCGAAGCCGGAGTGAGGGACCGACCCGTACCGGCGCAGGTCAATGTACCACTCAAACGCCTCCCGGGGCAGGTTCCATTCCTTCAGCCGCTGGACCAGCAGGTCCGGGTCGGAGATGCGTTCGGAGCCGCCGATAATCTCGCCGTACCCCTCCGGCGCCAGCAGGTCCACGCTCTTGCAGACCTCAGGCCGTCCCGGCCAGGGCTCCATGTAGAACGCTTTGGCCCGGGTGGGGTAGCCGTAGACAAACACCGGCTTCTCAAACCGCTTGGTCAGTTCCGTCTCGTGGGGGGAGCCAAAATCGTCCCCCCACTCTATCTTCAGCAATTCCCGCAGTTCCTCATCCTCCGTCTCTTCCCGGATGCGGGCCAGGATGTCCAGCGCCTCGTCGTAGGAGATGCGGGGGAAGGGCGGCTCCACCTTCTCCAGTGGACGGGTATCCCGTTCCAGGAGCGCCAGTTCCTGCGCCCGCTCCCGCAGGCAGGTCTGCACGATGTAGGTGACAAACTGCTCCTCTATCTCCATCAGCCCGTCCAGGTCACAGAAAGCGATCTCCGGCTCCACCATCCAGAACTCGGTAAGATGGCGGCGGGTTTTGGACTTTTCGGCGCGGAAGGTGGGACCGAAGCAGTAGACCCGCCCGAAGGCATAGATATTGGCCTCGTTATATAACTGGCCCGACTGGCTGAGGTACGCCGGTTCGCCGAAATAGTCGGTCTGGAAAAGAGTGGTCGTCCCTTCGCAGGCCGCCGGGGTGATGATGGGGGTGTCCATATTGATGAAACCGTGGCCGTCCAGCCAGTCCCGGATGGCGCGGATGACGGTGGCGCGCACCCGCAGGACGGCCCACTGCCGCCGGGAGCGAATCCAGAGGTGCCGATGGTCCAGCAGGAAATCCACCCCGTGCTCTTTGGGCTGGATGGGGTACTCGTCGGCAATCTGCACCACCTTCAGGTCGGTGACGCTCAGCTCGTAGCCCGGAGGGACGCCGGGGGCGCGGGGGTCCTGCCGGACCACACCGGTCACAACGAGGGACGATTCCTGGGTCAGCCGGGCCGCCGCCGCGAAGACCTCCTCCGGCACATCTTTCCGGAAGACGACGCACTGGATGAACCCCGTACCGTCCCGCACCTGGAGGAACTGGAGTTTCCCCTTGTCGGTGCGGTTGTAGAGCCAGCCCTGGAGGGTGACTTCCTGACCGACATACCGGGCAATGTTCTCAATCCGGACGACTTCTGCCATTGGCGCCCCCCGCAAGATGAATCTTGCGCTACATTGTACCGCAAAACGACCAGGGCGCAACCGAAGCCTCGCCCGATGGCATATTGCATACGGCCATTTGCGCAGATGCAGAAGTGAGGGTAAAATGGGGAAGAGATGGGCAAACAACAAGTCAACCAGTTGGTGATTGCGACGGTAGCCGGTGGGCAGGCCGGAGATGTGATTCGCACCCTGGTGGAAGAGGGCTTTTACGTCACCCGGATAGATTCCACCAGCGGCCTGCTGCAGGAAGCGACCGTCTCTCTTCTCATCGGCCTGGATCGGGCCCGTCTTCCCCACCTGCTGGGGCGGCTTCGGACGCTGTGCCGCCCTTACACCCGCTACCTCCCCGTGCACCTGGAGGTCACAATGGCAGAGGTGCAGCCGATGATGATTGAGACGCAGGTCGGGGGGGCAACCATCTATGTCCTCAATGTAGAACGGTTTGAGCAGGTGTGAGGATGAAACTACTCATCGTAATCCTGCAGGACGGAGATGCGGGGGCCGTCATGGAACGGCTGATCGCAGAGGGCTACCGGGTGACCCGGATTGCCAGTACGGGTGGGTTTCTCCGACGGGGAAACGTCACGCTGCTGATCGGAGCAGAGGCAGCGGAGGTGGATGGAGTGATAGACCTGCTTCGCCAGACCTGCGCGCCGCCGGAGCCGGGCCAGCATCGGGCGACAGTATTTGTGGTGGAAGCGGCCCACTTTGAGCAGGTTTGACACCGCAACCGGTCGGACAAATGTGAGCCGCTGTCCTACACGGAATCTCCCTGGCGGGCTCGCGCGGCGGCCCAGCCCGCCAATCCCCCTGTGACCCCCCAGTGCAGCAGGATGCTCAGCCAGAGGTTCGCGGCCTGCAAGTAAAATGCCGCGCTGAGGACGGCCATACCGGTGCGAACGACGGTCAGAGGGCGCTTCTCCGGTTCCCGCAGCGCCTCCCACCACCAGGGGTTCAGGACGGCCTCCAGCGCGACGATCCCCAGTCCGGTCCAGGTCCCCCAATAGTTCCCCAGCGCAACGGAGGGCCCGTTCCGGTAGAACATCCAGTGGGTCTCCTGAAAGAAGGCCTCCCTCAGCGCGGTCGGGATGGAAAGGGAAAGGGGAACGGTCTTCCCATCGCTCCGACGCCCGGCGGCCCACCAGATGACCACCAGCGTGATCCATGCGGCCACTCCCAGGAAAACGGCCCACCCCAGGCCGCGCACCCCGTCCATCCAGAGTTGCAGGCGCTCTTCGGGAGAGAGGGAGGGGCCCAGCAGGAGGGGCAGGGGGGCCAGACCGAACCGTCGCTCCACCACGGCATCTCGTCCCCAGAGCAGGGCGGCAAACGGCCCGCCAACGTAGTACAGGAACCGAAGCAGTTGGAGCAGAGGGGAGAAAAACGGCGAGGCTTTCAGCCCTTGGACCCAGGGCTGGCGGCGAAGGGACCAGGCTATCCAGGTACTCAGCAGGGCGACCAGTACGGAGCCCCCCAGCCAGAGCCACCGGTCAGCCACGGGCGTACTCCTCTTTAAGGGGCACCTCCAGCCGCACGGTGGCTCCCTGGCCTGGGGCGGAGATGATGGTCAGTTTCCCCCCGGCCAGTTCGGCCCGCTCCCGCATGTTCAGCATCCCCAGACTGCCGCGCTCCTCGTATCCCCGTTCCAGGACGCGCGGGTCAAAGCCCACGCCGTCATCCACCACCTCGGCGACGAAGAGATTCCCCCGGGTGTACATCCGGACCACAATCTGGCTGGCATGGGCATGCTTGCGGGCGTTGCTGATGGCTTCTTCTATAATGTAAAAAATCGTGCCCTGCTGATCTTTGTCCAACCGACTGTCTACCCCCTCCGGCGCTTCCAGCCGAATCGGCAGGGGGTCCGTTTCCATCCGCTTGGCGATGTATTGCTCTATGGCCGCGCGCAACCCGTGCGTCTCCAGGATGAGCGGCCGGAGGGTGAATAGCATGTGGCGAATCTCTTTGGTGGTGCGACGGGCCAGTTCTTCAATGCGCGCCAGTTCCGCCCGGACCTCCTCGGGCCGTTCCTGGAGGAGCATCTGGACGTAGTTCAACCGCATCGCGATGGCGGCGATGGACTGGGTGGGGCCGTCGTGGAGGTCGCGGGCCAGTTTTTTCCGGGCGTCCTCCTCCACGGCGACGATGCGTTCCTTCTCCTCCATCAGGCTCTGGTAGAGGCGCGCGTTCTGAAGAGCCACGACGCCCTGGTTGCAGAGGGCACTGAGAAGGTCCTGATAGTCGGGGGTGAACAGGCCGGTGGTGGGGCTCCCGAAGACGGCGAGGCCGAAGGTCTCAAAACCGGCCCGCAGGGGCACCGCGACCGCTTCCCGGCACTGGTGAAGGGAGACAAAGCGGCCCAGTTCCGGGTCTTCGCCGGGGGCCAGACAGAGAGCCGGTTCCGCCGTCCTCAGCGCCTGGGCCAGGACCCCCGATTGCCCTTCCAGGGTCATCTGCTGGTCGCGGCGGGGCGCGTGGCGGGATGCCGCGACCTTCAGTTGGTCTCCCCGAAAGAGGAGAATCAGGCCCACCAGAGGGGTTTCCTGCCCCGCCAGTTCGTGCAGGCCGATTTCTGCCACATCCAGAATCGCTTCCAGAACCCGCTGGTAATTCAGCGTCGCGCTGAGCGTACTGGCCAGTTCAAAAATGAGGCGGGATTGCTGGTGGCGAGCCCGCAGCCTGCGCAACTCCTCTTCTTCTTCCTGCCGCCGGATCAGGGCAACCCGCCGCTTCATCTGCCCACCGACCAGTCCGGTGACCACGGCAGCCAGCAGAATGATGACGACGTTCCCGATTTTCGCCAACAGGGTTTCTACGGCCAGAGGGACTGTCTCCAGAAAGCCCAGGCCCAGATAACCGATGGCGATGAAGAGTGCCACTGCCAGGCTGGTCAGGAAGGAAAAACGAAGGGCGGCCGTGATGATGGGAAACAGGCTGAAAAACAGAAGAGGGCTATCCAATCCTCCAGATACGGCCATCAGGCCGACGGCCAGGACCGTATCCACGACCAGGGCAAGGGTGGAGAGCAGGGGCGGGAAACGATGAACGGCTAACAGAAGGGTCAAGGCCAGGTTATAAGCGACAGCGATACCAATGAGCAGGCCGAGGGGAAGAGATAGTGGACTGTTGAAGCCATACCTGGGCTCCAAAAATCCGACCAGAAGGACTGCCAACAATAGAAGCCAGCGCAGATTGCTGACCACCCAATCCACTTCCAACCTGCGCTGGGGGTTTTCCTGGATAATCGTGGAGGTCGGTTTTTTCATCCGGGAGTATGGGCCTCAAAAAACACGCGCCCGAAGAATCCTTCGGGCCGTGGTCGTGAAGTCCGTGTGGGCGCGAAGGGATTCGAACCCCTGACCTCCACAATGTGAGTGTGGCGCTCTAACCAGCTGAGCTACGCGCCCAGGCATATTATAGCATCGTTTTCCAGAAAGGCAAGCAGGCTTCGCAGGCGGATCTGGATGGGGGCTATGGTTTGTTCCTGCTTGCCTATCCTTCAGGGCAGTGCTACAATTACCCCGGAGATGGAACGGCAAATCCGATGCATCGTCTGTGGGCGCTCCGATGTGCCGGTCGCCTCTATCCTGGGTGTCTGCCGTGAATGTATTCGGGAGCGCCGTCCGAAAGCGCTGCAGATAATGGAGAGGGCCCATGCGGCCACGCGCCGCACCTTCGGCCTTCCGGAGACCCCGCCCCGCACCGCCGGGGGAATCCCTTGCGGGTTATGCGCCCACGAGTGCGTGATCGGCGAGGGGGAGCGGGGATACTGCGGCCTGAGAGAGGTCCGCGAGGGAAAACTCCGCCACCTGGCGGGAACTCCGGAACGGGGCCTTCTCCAATGGTACCGCGACCCGCTTCCGACCAACTGCGTCGCCGACTGGGTCTGCCCGGGGTCCGCCCAGCGAGGCCGCCACAACCTGGCCGTCTTCTATTCCGCCTGCACCTTCAACTGCCTGTTCTGCCAGAACTGGCACTACCGGGATGCGGACCCTCGCCGATACCGGACCATCACTGCCCAGGAGTTGGCCGATGCGGCCAATCCGCAGACCTATTGCGTCTGCTACTTCGGCGGCGACCCGGCGGCCCAGATGGCCCACGCGCTGGCTTCGGCTCACCGACTGGCGGAGCGGGGCGTCGTCGTCTGCTGGGAGACCAACGGGAGCGCCCACCCCCGCCTGATGGACCGCGCCGTGGAGATTTCCCTCCAGACCGGCGGCATCGTCAAGTTTGACCTGAAGGCCTGGGACGGGGCCCTCCATCGGGCACTGACGGGAGCGGATAACGCCCGGACGCTGGAGAACTTCGCCCGGGCGGCGGCCCGTTTCGCCGAACGGCCCGACCCGCCGCTGGTTGTCGCCAGTACGTTGCTGGTTCCCGGCTACGTGGACGCGAAGGAGGTGGAGCAAATCGCCCGCTTCATCGCGGGCTTTGACCCGCGCATCCCGTACGCGCTGCTGGCCTTCGCCCCCCAGTTCTACTTCCATGACCTGGGCACCACCACCCGCCGCCAGGCGGAGGAGGCGGAGGCCGCCGCCCGACAGGCCGGTCTCACCCGCGTCCGCATCGGCAACCGCCATCTGCTGGATTGGCTGCCGCCGGGTCGCCTGTAGTTCGCCACGGACGGAGGGGCGTCCGAACGGCACTCCACTCCGTTTCGTGCCTGACTACGAACCGTTTGTAGTCAGCCACGCAGCGCAGCGGAGTGGCGCTTGTAGTCAGCCACGCAGCGCAGCGAAGTGGCGTCCTCAACGGCACTCCACTTCGTTTCGTGCCTGACTACGAACCGTTTGTAGTCAGCCACGCAGCGCAGCGGAGTAGCGTTCGTAGTCAGCCACGCAGCGCAGCGGAGTGGCGTCCTCAACGGCACTCCACTCCGTTTCGTGCCTGACTACGAACAAACCACGAACCAAAAGGGGAGCACGATGACCTTCAGCATTCTGGACATCCTGCTGGCGCTGGTCTTCCTGACCGTTTGTGTCCTCTCCATCGCGGTCGGCCTGATCCGCCAGTTGTTCAGCCTGCTGATCCTCTACCTGGCAACAGCCGCAGCGGGCCTCCTGTATCCCTACCTGGCGCTCTTCGCCAGCGCCATCGGAGGCAACACCCCCACCCTGACCCAATTCGTCGCCTTCTGGGTCATCTTCATCGCCGTCACGGTCGTGCTGGAAATCCTCCTCCGCAAGGGATTCCCGGATACCCGTCTGCCTGCGCTGGGTTTTCTGGACCACCTGCTGGGGCTTCTGCCCGGCATCGTTTGCGGGGCAATCGTGGCCGGCCTGCTGGTCGCCACTCTGGGCTACGCCCCCCAGCAGACCTGGGGAAAGGCGCTGGAAGGGTTCCGCTCCGCCACCGCCTATCTGTGGGGAGAGAGTGCGCTGCGCCCCCTCCTGGCCCGATTCCTCACCGTATATCTGGACCTGCATAAACTCTGGATGCCGGTCCTGCCGCCCATTTTCAAACCGGGATAAAAGGGATACCAACAATGACCAGACCCATCATTGTAGACGCCCACGAGGACATCGCCTGGGCCGGGCTGGCCCTGGGCCGGGACTACCTGCGCAGCGCGCGGGAGACTCGTCGGCTGGAGGAGGGGACGGACGCCGTCCGCCGCAACGGCCGGTGCATGCTGGGACTCCCGGAGTGGCTGGAGGGGCGTGTCGCCGTCATCTGCGGCTCCATCTACATTACTCCCCGCGCCGCCGGAACGATGGACTGGGACTCTCAGAGTTATGCCGACGCCGAAGAGGCATACCGGCGCGCCAACGAGCAACTGGATTATTACGAACGGCTGGCGGAGCGGTCGGAGCGGGTCTGCCGGGTCGGCAGCCGGGCCGACCTGGAGGCCGTGCTGGCCTCCTGGGACGGGGAATCCCCCCAGGTGGGCATCATCCCGGCCCTGGAGGGGGCCGACCCCATCCGCCAGCCCGAGGACGTGGAGTACTGGTACGGGCGGGGCGTCCGCATCGTGGCGCTGACATGGGCCGCCGGCTCCCGCTACGCGGGCGGCAACCGCGCCCCCGGCCCCCTCACCGACGCCGGTCGGGCCCTGCTGGAGGTCCTGGCCGAATCCGGCATGATCCTGGACGTGAGCCACCTGGCCGAAGAGGCGTTCTGGGAGGTAGTGGACCGGTACGAAGGGCCGGTCGTGGCGACCCACTCCAACCCCCGGGCGCTGGTCCCCGGCCCCCGCCAACTCTCCGACCGGATGATCCGGGCCCTGGCCGAGCGGGAGGGCGTTGTCGGCGTCGTCCCTTACAACCGCTTTCTGAAGCCCGATTGGTCCCCCGCCGACGGCAAGGAGGCAGTGACCCTGCAGGATGTGGCGGCGGCCATAGACCACGTCTGCCAGGTGGTGGGGGACGCGGCCCACGTGGGGCTGGGGTCCGACTTTGACGGCGGGTTCGGCGCCGAGGCGGCCCCCCTGGGCATAGACACCGTCGCCGACCTGCCGAAAATCGCCGACGCGCTGGCGGAGCGGGGCTTCGCCGAATCCGACATCGCCGCCGTGATGTCCGGCAACTGGCTGCGGGTGCTGCGCGCGGCGCTGCCATGACAGGGAGCAGGGAGCAGGGGGTATGACCAACCCGGCTTATCTCTGGCAAATCCCCGATGAGGCGACGCTTCGCCGCAATCTCCGGTGGGAGCGGGTCAACCGGCTGGCCTGGCTCCTTCTGGGCGTCGTCTTTTTCTGCCTGCTTATCTCCTGCATACTGGGTGTCCCCCAGAGTTTCCTGGCGGAATGGTGGGTCCGGCCCCCCCGTTACCCCGGGGCATCTCTGGTGGAGTACCGGAAGGGAGAAGTCTGCCAAATGCCCGCCCCCGCCGTCTACTGCTACGAGTGGTTCTACCGGACGGAGGACTCTGTAGAAGAGGTGAAAGCGTACTTTGAGGGGCTGGGCCGGGGATTCCGTCCGGCCGTTCGGTTTGAATGGAAACGGGGACAGCGCTTCGGCCCCAACTGGGTCGCCGAGGCCTGCCGCTTCGTCCTCAGCGCTCAGTCCTGCTTTCAGATCATCGTCCACCCAGTAGACGGAGAGACGGAAGTTTACATCCTGGAATACGGCAGAATGGGACGGTGAGATGAACGACCCCCTCCACACTTTCTTCCACCCGCGCGGCGTCGCCGTTCTGGGCGCCAGCGCCAACCCTACCAAACTCAGTTACGGCGTCCTCCATAATCTGGTCACCCACGGCTACCTGGGCCCCGTCTACCCCGTCAACCCGAAGGGCGGGGAGATGATGGGGCTGCGGGTGTACCCCTCCGTCGCCGACGTCCCCGACCCGGTGGACCTGGCGGTCATCGTCCTTCCGGCCGCGCAGGTGGCCGATGCGCTGGCGGCCTGCGGACGGCGGGGGATCCGCCACGCCGTCCTCATCGCCTCCGGATTCGGCGAACTGGGCGCGGAGGGAAAGGAGGAAGAGACACGCCTGCGCCAGGTCGCCCGTCAATACGGCATCCGCTTCATCGGCCCCAACTGCGTCGGCGTCCTGGATACGTATGCCCCCATAGATACCACCTTCAGCCGCACCATGCCCGGTCAGGGGAGCATCGGCCTGGTCTCCCACTCTGGCGCGGTCTGCGGCGGGACGATGGACTGGGCCCACGTGGTGGGCGTGGGCTTCTCCCGCATCATCAGCCTGGGCAACCAGGCGGATATAGACATCGCCGACGCGCTGGATTCCCTGGCCGCCGACCCGCACACGCGCGTGGTGGCGGCCTACATAGAGGGCCTGCCGGACGGCCGCCGCTTCGTGGAGGCGGCGCGCCGGCTGACGGCGCAGAAGCCCCTGGTGGTGCTGAAGGCGGGACGGACGCCCAGCGGGACCCGCGCCGTCTCCTCCCACACCGGCGCGCTGGCCGGGGCCGACCGGGCCTTCCTGGCGGCCTGTCGTCGGGCCGGCGCCATCCCGGTGGAGACACTGGAGGAGATGGTGGACGCGGCGATCGCCCTGGCCTACCGGCACCCCCCGGCGGGACCCCGGATGGTCATTCTGACCAACGCTGGAGGGCCGGCGGCGTTAGGCGCCGACCACGTGGACCGGCACGGGATGCGCCTGGCCGACCTCTCCCCCGAGACCCAGGCCCGGTTGCGGGCGGTCTGCCCGCCGGGGACGATGACGGGCAACCCGGTGGACATGCTGGGCGGCCCCCAGGCCGACCACTACGCCGCCGCGCTGAAGGTCCTGCTGGAGGCGCCGGAGGTGGACGGGGTGATGGCGGTCTTCGTCCCCCAGGCGATCACCCCCGTCTACGACGTGGCGGTGGCGGTGGGGCGGGCCGCCGAGACGGCCCCGAAGCCCGTCGTCTGCTGTATCGCCGGCGGGGGCGGCATCCGGGCCGCCGCGCGGGCGCTCCATGCCCACTCCGTCCCCCACTACCTCACCCCGGAGCGGGCCGCCTTCGGCCTGGGCGCGCTCTGGAAATCCGCCCGCATCCGGGAGACGCTTCCCCCGGAGCCGGAACCGCTGCCGGATATGGACCGGGAGCGGGTGCGCGCGCTGCTGGAGGGGAAGACGGGCGTCCTGGACCCGCAGACGGGGGCGGAGGTGGCGGCGGCCTGCGGCCTGAGGGTTCCCCCTTCCGGTCTGGCGGCCTCAGCGGAGGAGGCCATCGCGCGGGCGGAGGCGATGGGGTATCCCGTCGTCCTCAAACGGGTGGCCCCGGGGCTGACCCACAAGAGCGACGCAGGCGGCGTCATCGTCGGACTGCGGAGCGCCGACGAGGTGCGGGATGCGTTGGACCGCGCGGTCCGGCCCGGGGAGCGGGCCTTCATCCAGCGGATGGCCCCGCCGGGCGGGGTGGAGGTCATCGTCGGCGGGCACCGGGACCCCCAGTTCGGCCCGCTGGTGATGGTCGGGCTGGGCGGCGTCTACGTAGAGGTGCTGCGGGATGTGGCCTTCCGGCTGGCGCCGCTGGCCCGCGAGGAGGCGCGCGGGATGCTGGAGGAGACGGCGGTCGGTCGGTTGCTGGCGGGGGTGCGCGGCCAGCCGCCCCGGGACGCGGAGGCAGTGGTGGATGCCCTCTGCCGGGTCGGCTGGCTGATGGCCGAATTCCCCCAGGTCGCCGAGGTGGACCTGAATCCCCTCATCGTCGGGGAGAGGGGCGCGTGGGCGGTGGATGTGCGGGTCGTCGTTCGTCCTCATCCCTCCCCCGCCGCCTTCGGCGGCACCCCCTCCCCTCTCCCGAACTCCGTTCAGGAGAGGGGAGGGGGTCGGGAGGGGTGAGGAAACCTTCACAGGAGGTGATGAACGATGTCCAGCAACACTCCACAACCCAAAATGCCACCCCTGTGGGTGGTCAAACTGCGGGCCCCCTTCTTTGTAGCCGACATTGTCCCGGTCGTCCTGGGAACGGCGCTGGCCTGGGCCCGGACGGGGGCCTTCAACCTGTGGTACTTCCTGCTCACCCTCATCGGGGCCATAGCCCTCAACGCGGGCACCAACATGACCAACGATTACTTTGACCACAAGTGGGGCTCCGATGAGGTCAACACCGAATTCGCCAACCCCTTCACCGGCGGCAGCCGCCTCATCCAGATGGGGCTGGTCAAACCCCAGGAGATGCTCTGGCAGGGGATTGGCTTCTTCGTCCTGGGCGGACTGATCGGCCTGTTCCTGGCCTTCACCCGCAGTCCGCTCATTCTCTGGCTGGGGATCATCGGCGTCTTCTGCGGCTACTTCTACACCGCGCCCCCCGTCCGGCTGGCGCGGACCGGCCTGGGGGAACTGGCCGTGGGGCTCTGCTTCGGCCCGCTGATGGTCCTGGGCGCCTACATCGTTCAGACCCGACAGCCGGCCTGGGAGCCGGTGATTGCGGCCATCCCTGTCGGCCTGCTGATCGCGCTGGTCCTCTGGATCAACGAGTTTCAGGACATGCGGGCCGATGCGGCGGTGGGGAAGAACCACCTGGTCGTGCGGCTGGGCCGCCGTCGGGCGGCGGTGGCCTACGGGGTGATGCTGGCCCTGGCCTACATTTCCATCCTGGCCGGCATCCTGCTGGATGGCGTCACCCCCTTCGCGCTGGTCGGGTTGCTGACGGTTCCGCTGGCCGTCCAGGCCTACCGCATCGCCCGGGCCCACTACGACCACCCGCGCGAACTGACTCCGGCCAACGCGCTGACCATCCGCATCCACATGCTGACCGGGTTACTCCTGGGGCTGGGGTATCTGCTCCAGGGAGTGCTGGGATGACCTTCGCCTCGCCCGAAGAGAAACGGGCCTACACCCACGACCTTTTCGCCCGTATCGCCCCGCGCTACGAATTCCTCAACCAGGTGATGTCCCTGGGACAGGTGGATTCCTGGCGACGGGCGGCCGCCGAAGCGGCACGCGTCCCGCCGGGCGGCTGGGTCCTGGATGTGGCAACGGGGGAGGGTGGACTGGCCCGGGCCCTCCTCCGGCGATGGCCTGAGGCGAACGTGGTGGGGCTGGATTTCAACCGGCAGATGCTGACGGTCGGCCGCGCCCACTCCGCCGGATGGCCCATCCGCTGGACCGAAGGAGATGCCCTGCGTCTCCCCTTCCCCGAGGGCTTCTTTGACGCGGCGGTCAACGCCTTTATGCTCCGCAACGTCACCGACGTCCGGGCCACCCTGGCCGAGCAGGCCCGGGTGGTCCGGACGGGCGGACGGGTGGTCTGCCTGGAGATGACCTGGCCCCGCCATCCGCTCTTCCGGCCCCTCTTCCACGTCTACTTCGGGGGCATCGTGCCAGTGATGGGCTGGCTCCTCACCGGCTCCCTGGACGCCTACCGCTACCTGCCCCGTTCGGTGCAGGCGTTCCTGCCGCCGGAGGACCTGGCAGCGACGATGGAAGCCGTCGGGCTCCGCCCGGTGCGCTACCGGCTGCTGATGATGGGGACGGTCACCCTGCACGTGGGAATCAAGTTATAGCCGTTCGTAGTAAGGCACGAAACGAAGGGGAGTGCCGTTCGGACGCCACTTCGCTG
Source organism: uncultured Anaerolineae bacterium (assembly GCA_937942115.1). Classification (GTDB taxonomy): domain Bacteria; phylum Chloroflexota; class Anaerolineae; order B4-G1; family DUEL01; genus SpSt-77. The sequence continues at coordinate 22,505 of CALDFY010000239.1, forward strand.
CGCTGCGTGGCTGACTACAAGCGCCACTCCGCTACGCTGCGTGGCTGACTACGAACGGTTCGTAGTAAGGCACGAAACGAAGTGGAGTGCCGTCCAAAACGCCACTCCGCTGCGCTCCGTGGCTGACTACAAGCGCCACTCCGCTACGCTCCGTGGTTGACTACAAACGGTTCGTAGTCAGGCACGAAACGAAGTGGAGTGCCGTCCGGACGCCACTCCGCTGCGCTGCGTGGCTGACTACAAACGGTTCGTAGTAAGGCACGAAACGAAGGGGAGTGCCGTTCGGACGCCACTCCGCTGCGCTTCGTGGCTGACTACAAGCGCCACTTCGCTGCGCTGCGTGGCTGACTACAAGCGCCACTCCGCTGCGCTCCGTGGCTGACTACATACGGTTCGTAGTAAGGCACGAAACGAAGTGGAGTGCCGTTCGGACGCCACTCCGCTGCGCTCCGTGGCTGACTACAAACGGTTCGTAGTAAGGCACGAAACGAAGTGGAGTGCCGTCCAAAACGCCACTCCGCTGCGCTCCGTGGCTGACTACGAACGGTTCGTAGTCAGGCACGAAACGAAGGGGAGTGCCGTCCGGTTCGCAGTAGGGCACCGTCCCCGCTACGGCCCCCCGTAGAGGGCCGCGTAGACGGCGTAGTGCTCCCGAATCCGCTGCAGATAAAGCCGCGTCTCCCCCAG
>CALDFY010000240.1 GCA_937942115.1 uncultured Anaerolineae bacterium
TCTCCTCCCCGCTTTGCGGGGAGGAGAAGGGGGTGTCTCTCCCCCTCCCCACGCCGCGTAGCGGCGGTGGGGAGGGGGTAAGGGGGAGGGGCAATCTGGCCGCAACGCTTGACCGGTCGCAAATGTCTTCAGAAAATCAAGTTGCACATGACGTGAATCTTGTTCCACGTAACGCCCCATCATCTCCAGGAGGTCTCCATGCCCTCTAACGACCGCCTCACCCGCTGGGTCCAGGAAGTGGCCCGGCACTGTCAACCCGACCGCATCCACTGGTGCGATGGCACCAAGGAAGAGTACGACCGGCTGATGGCCCAGATGGTGGCCCGGGGGAGCGCCATCCCCCTGAAGAAACGGCCCAACAGTTTTCTCTTCCGCTCCCACCCCAGCGACGTCGCCCGGGTGGAAGACCGGACGTTCATCAGCACGTCGTCCAAAGACGACGCCGGCCCCACCAACAACTGGATCGCCCCGGACGAACTGAAGGCCACTATGTGGGCCCTCTACGAGGGCTGTATGCGCGGCCGAACGATGTATGTCATCCCCTTCTCTATGGGCCCGCTGGAATCCCCCATGGCCAAAATCGGCGTCCAGATCACCGATAGCCCCTACGTGGTCTGCAATATGCACATAATGACGCGCGTGGGGACCAGGGTACGGCAGGCCATTGAGGACGGGGCGGATTTCATCCCCTGTCTCCACTCGGTCGGCGCGCCGCTGGCTCCGGGCCAGGAAGACGTCCCCTGGCCCTGCGCGCCGATGGAGCAGAAGTACATCAGCCACTTTCCGGAGGAGAACCTCATCTGGTCCTATGGCTCCGGCTACGGCGGCAACGCGCTCCTGGGCAAGAAGTGCCTGGCCCTGCGCATCGCCTCGGCGATGGCCCGACGGGAGGGCTGGATGGCGGAGCATATGCTCATCCTGCGCCTGGTGAGCCCCGAGGGGCGCCAGTACCACATCGCCGGGGCCTTCCCCTCCGCCTGCGGCAAGACCAACCTGGCGATGATTCAGCCGACCATCCCCGGATGGCGGGCGGAGTGCCTGGGGGACGACATCGCCTGGATGAAAATCGGCCCCGACGGCCGCCTCTACGCCATCAACCCCGAAAGCGGCTTCTTCGGCGTCGCCCCAGGCACGTCCTACAAGACCAATCCGGCGGCGATGGACACCCTCTGGGGGAACGTCATCTTCACCAACTGCGCGCTGACCGACGACGGCGACATCTGGTGGGAGCGGATGACGGCGGAGCCGCCGGCCCATCTGATAGACTGGAAGGGACAGGACTGGACGCCGGACCGGAGCGAACCGGCGGCCCACCCCAACGCCCGTTTCACTGCCCCCACCCGCCAGTGTCCGGTCATCTCGCCGGATTGGGAGAAGCCGGAGGGGGTGCCCATAGACATCTTCATCTTCGGCGGGCGCCGGGCGACGACGGTGCCGCTGGTCTACGAGGCCTACAACTGGGACCACGGCGTCTTCCTGGGCGCGACCCAGTCCTCGGAGACGACGGCGGCGGTCATCGGTGAGGTGGGCCGGGTGCGCCGCGACCCCTTCGCTATGCTCCCCTTCTGCGGGTACAACATGGGGGATTACTTCGCCCACTGGCTTCAGATGGGGGACCGTCTCCGGGATAAGGCCCCGCGCATCTTCTACGTCAACTGGTTCCGCAAGACGCCCGACGGCCGCTGGCTCTGGCCCGGCTACGGAGAGAATAGCCGGGTGCTGGCCTGGATGTGCGCGCGGGTGGACGGGAAGGCCGGGGCGGTGGAGACGCCCATCGGACTTCTGCCGCGCCCGGAGGACCTGGACCTGCGGGGGCTGGACATCCCGCCGGAGGACATCCGGGAACTGTTGCGGGTGGACGTGGACGCCTGGCGGGCGGAACTGCCGGACATAGAACGCCACTTTGCCCGGTTTGGCGACCGTCTCCCCCAGCGGCTGCGGGAGCAATGGTGCGGGCTTCAGGCCCGCCTGGGGTAGCATTGGCGTCACTGCGAGGGTGCAGAGCGCCCCTGCGTATGGAGTACTCGCAATGATAGGCAAGTTTCTGGGTAGGGCGCGCAGCGCCCGAAACAATTTTCGTAGAGGGATACTCATGACTGCACAAAGCCAAATCACCGAAGAAGAACTGCTCGCTAAAGCGAAGAAACCGGCAGAGGACGCGATGGCGCTGCACCCCTTCTACCGGGGTAAGGTGCAGACCGCGCCCAAGTGCCCCGTCCGGGGGCTGGACGACTTCGCCATCTGGTACACCCCCGGCGTGGCCGCTCCCTGTCGGGCCATTCACGAGAATCCCGACCTGGCCTACGAGTACACCAACAAGGGCAACACCGTCGCCGTCGTCTCCGACGGCACACGGGTGCTGGGTCTGGGCAACATTGGCCCGCTGGCCGGCCTCCCCGTCATGGAGGGCAAAGCCCTGCTCTTCAAATATCTGGGCGGTGTAGATGCTGTCCCCATCTGCCTGGACACCCGGGATCCCTACCGGATTATCCTGGCGGTCAAGTGGATTCAGCCCGCCTTCGGCGGCATCAATCTGGAGGACATTGAGCAGCCGAAATGCTTCCGGGTGCTGGACATGCTCCGCAGCGACCCCGAGGTGCAGATTCCCGTCTGGCACGACGACCAGCAGGGGACAGCGATGGTCATTCTGGCCGGACTGATCAACGCCCTGAAGGTGGTGGGGAAGCGGATGGAGGAGATCAAGGTCGCGGTCATCGGGTCCGGCGCCGCCAACATCGCCACCATCCGCTTGCTGGTGGCCTCCGGGGTTCCCTTCGGCAACATCATCGCCTGCGACAGCCGGGGCATCCTGCATCCAGGCCGGGAGGACATTGCCCAGCGGAAGGTGGAGTTCATAGACAAGTGGCGCATCTGTCAGCAATCCAACGCCGAAGGACGACAGGGCGGTATCCCGGAGGCCCTGCGGGGTGTGGACGTCTGCATCGCGGCCAGCCAGCCGGGGCCGGGGACCATTCTCCCCGAATGGGTGAAGGAGATGGCAGAGGATGCTATCGTGTTCGCCTGCGCTAACCCCATCCCAGAAATCTGGCCCTGGGAGGCCAAAGAGGCTGGGGCGCGCGTCGTGGGGACGGGCCGGAGCGACTTCCCCAATCAGATCAACAACTCGCTGGGATTTCCGGCCATCTTCCGGGGCGTTCTGGACGTCCGGGCCACCACCATCACCGACGAGATGGCGATTGCGGCCGCCGAGGAACTGGCCCGCTGTGCGGAGGAGAAAGGGCTTACCGAGGAGTACATTATCCCCTCTATGGAGGAGTGGGAAGTGTTTCCCCGGGAGGCGGCGGCCGTCGGGGTGAAGGCTCAGGAGCAGGGCGTGGCCCGTCTGCGCCTTTCCTACGACGAGTTACTTCGCAAAGCCGAAGACACCATCCGCCACGCGCGGGAGATGGCCCGGTTCCTGATGGAGAAGGGCCTCATCCCCCCGGTGCCGGAGCACAACACATAACCGACGGAATACGCAGTACGCAATACGTATTCCGTACTCCGTATTCCGTTTCAGGAGGAGCGCTATGTACGACCTGATTGTCATCGGTGGAGGGCCGGCCGGGATTACGGCAGCGGCGATTGCTATCAACCAGCGTCTGGAGACGCTCATCATCGCCGAGCGGTGGGGTGGCCAGATGACCTATGAGATGCATCTGGAAGATATGGGAGGACAGGAGGTCATCACCGGCGAGGCGTTGCTGGACGCCTTCCGTCGCCAGTTGGAGTATCTGGAATTCGCCCGTCATTTTGATCGGGTGACGAAGGTGACGCCGGAAGAGGGTTCTTTTCTCGTGGAGACAAAGGACGGGGACCGGTTTCCGTCGCGGGCCCTGATTATCGCTACTGGCGCCAAGCCGCAGCGGCTCAACGTGCCGGGCGAGGAGCGGCTGGTCGGGCGGGGGCTGAGTTACTCCGCAGTGACCCATGCCGGACTCTTCCTGGGCAAAGACGTGGCGGTGGTGGGGAACGGCCGGCGCGCGCAGTGGGCCGCCGCCAGCCTGGCCCGTAAGGCCCACCGCGTTTACCTCCTTGCCCCGGAGCCTCTGGTGACCACGCCGCTGGCCTCCAAACTCCGCCGGATGGATACCGTCACCCTGGTGGAGGGGGCCACCGTCCAGGAAGTCCTGGGGGGCCTGTACGTGGAAGGCCTGCGCGTCCGGATGCCGGATGGAAGGGAGCAGGAGATACCCGTCAAGGGGGTCTTCGTCAAACTGGCGCGCGTCCCCAACTCGCAACTGGTCCGGGGGTGGGTGGACTGCGACGAACAGGGGCACATCATCGTGGATGTCTACTGCGCCACCAGTTGGCCGGGGGTATTCGCGGCGGGTGACGTTACTCTGGTCTCGGAGCAGGTACTGGTCCACATCGGCGAAGGGGCCAAGGCGGCCCTCTCCGCCTACCATTACCTGCTGATGCAGTGAGGAGCGGCGGGGTCGGGGAACGGGCCAGGCACTTCCGAAAGTGCCTGGCCCGTTTGTATCGGAGTTACCTGGAGCGGCGGGCCAGGAGCGCCAACACCACCGTGACGGCCCCGCCCAGCGCCAGCAGGGCCAGCAACTTGTAGAGGCGGGACGACACGCTCAGCGCCAGCAGTCCGAAAACGCCGCAGAAGGCCCAGTAGGCCAGGACGATGACGGGCTGGGGCACTCCCAGGTC
>CALDFY010000241.1 GCA_937942115.1 uncultured Anaerolineae bacterium
ATCAAGAGTCAAAGGATCAGAAAAAAGGAGAACGCGCCAACTCCTCTTCCGATTCTCCCGATTCTGCTGATTCCCCTGCCTCTCCCTCACGGAGTGATAGGGGACAAGGGTTGAAGTTGGCCGATCAGTTGCTCTATGGCCGGCTTCTGGTCTTCTGGCGCCATCTGGAGCGCCGTCTGGGCCTCCGCCAGGGCCATTTCTGGAAGCCCCATCTGGTAGTAGGCAATCGCCAGCAGCCGGTGGGCGTCCCAGGCCCAGGAGCCGGCGGGGTCCAGTTCCAGTGAACGGGTCAGCGCCTCCACCGCCTGGTCGTTCTGCCCCTGCTGCAGGTACACCCGCGCCAGCGCGTTCCAGACCTGGGGCATACTCGGCTGAATCTCCAGGGCTTTCCGGTACGCCTCCGCTGCCCCGGCCAGGTCTCCCTTCATCGCCCGCGCGTCCCCCACAATGAGCCAGGTCTGCTCAAATCCGTCGTCCACTTCCAGGGAGTGGTTGATGCGCTCCCAGAAGCCCTCCTCATCCCTCATGTTGTAGTAATACAGAGTGGCCCACTGATTCCACAGAATGGCGTTATTCGGGCTCAGCGACGTGGCCGCTTCATAGTACCGCGAGGCCAGGGCCAGAAGCGTCTCCCGCTGGGCCTGTCCGGCGGGAAGGTCGGCCCAGCGCTGGTACATCCGGGCCAGGTTGGCCGAGTGGTCGGTGTTGAGCGGGCTCAGTGCCTGCGCCTGCAGGAGCACCCGCTCCGTCTCCCGCAGAATCGCCTCCTGCTGGGCCGTATCGGTGGTGGTCGTCGCCGCTTCCAGCAGAGCGCGGCCCAGGTACAGGTAATAGAAGTCTTCGTGGGGGGCCAGTTGGACCGCCCGCTGGTAGTGGGGGACGGCCGCTCCCCACTGCCCGCTCCGGTCCCAGGGGTCCGCCTGCTTGTAGATGATGTCGGCGCGAATAGGGCGCAGATTGGCCTGGACCGCGCTGAACACCGCCAGTGGAAGCAGGACTACCAGCGCCATCGGCCCCCAGACGGTCCCCCACGCTTTGGGCATCCGCCGCTCCCCCGCCAGCGCCAGTCCGCCCAGCAGGATCACCCAGGCCAGGAAGCCGTAGTAGGCCCCGATCTGCCCGGCGATGTACTCCGCCAGGCGCAGGAGGTCGTTGACGTTCTGGACGGTCATCCGCAGGACAGCCGCGTGGCGCCCCGCCAGCAGCAGCCCGAAGGTCATCCCCACCGTCAGGGAGACCAGGAGGACGATGACAACCGCCGACCACAGGTCTCCTGGCCGTCCGCCAAACACCCCCCGGTGGGCCATCTGGGTGACGGTCAGGAGAGCCGTCATCCCCCAGGCCATGCCGAAGACCAGGAGGATGCCCAGGGATGAGCGCGGCGGGCCGCCGATGGCGATGACCGTCAGCGAGCGCCAGAAAATCTGCGCGGGGTTGCTCAGCCGCTCCACGTTGTTGACGAAGTCGTAGGACAGCGTGCCCAGGATAAGGGCACCGATGAGGGCCGACCCCAGCGCGGGCCAGAGCCACTGGGGGACGGCGGGAGAGGGCGCGGGCGGCGGCGGAGCGACGGGCCGACGTCGCCGCTTCTTTTTGGGTTTTGGGGACGGGGCCATCTGCGGCGCAGCGGGCCGCTCCTCCTGCTCTGCGATGGCCTGAGTGCCCAGGAGGACGAAAACCGCCGCCAGGGTCCAGAAGGTGGTTCGGGTGGAGGCAATGGAGATGCCGAAGTTAATCTCCACCAGGTGGGCCACAAAGGCGGAGAGGATGCCGATCAGCAGAATCTGGTGGGGATGCGCCGCCGGAAGGGACTCCGGGGAGAAGAACCCGCAGACGACCAGATAGGCCAGCATCCCCAGGACCATCCCCACCGGAATCGCCAGCCCGAAGAAGTGGGGGCCGACGGTGGGGATGACCGCCGCGACGGCGGCCAGGGCGCCCGTCACCAACAGAATAAAGAACAGCCGCCGCCGGGACGAGTCCGGAATCCACCCCAGCCAGGAGAGGCCGTAGTAGAAGAGACTGCCGAAGAGCCACAGGTACGCCGCAAACCCCAACAATCCCGTGATGACCAGCGAGTCCAGCGTCTCGTTGTGGGAGCGGTCCGGTGAGGCCGTGCGGGACTCGTAATGGCCCAAGAGGGGCGGGTAGAAACGGTTGTAGGCCACGTACATGGACTCCGGGCCGTAGCCGACCAGCGGGCGGATGACGTTGAAGGGGTCGGGATGGCCGGTGGGGTCGGCGGTGGTAGGGGGATACCGGATAGGTTCGTGGGGCAGAATCAGGCGCAATGCCCCTTCCCAGATGAGGGAGCGGACCTTCCCGGTACCCGTTTCCGCCTGGAGGACTTCGTCCAGGCGGCCCATCCAGGGTTGTTCCTGGGCCCAAGCGTGGACCGGTTCGGCCAGGTTGACGGTCAGGAAGCCGGCGGCAAAGAGGAGGACGGTGACCAGGGCGCTGGCCCAGAGCCAGCGCCAGCCCCGCCCGTTGACGATGAAGGCCAGCCAGGACCCGGCCAGGACCAGCAGGGCCCCGACCGCCGGTGCCCACTGCAGGGACGGGTTCGTCTGCGCGACGCCCCGCAGGACCAGGAGAAGCCCGGCCCCCACCACCCCGGCCCCGGCGATGCTCCCCAGCCCGAAGGTGATGCCGGCCCGAACGTCCTCCAGAAGGTCTGTGGGATGAGGGACTTCCCGCAGGGCGGCCCGCCGCAGCGCCAGCAGTCCCAGGAATGCCCAGACCGCCAGCCCCATCACCAGCCCCATCAGCGGCCCCCGGCTGTGGGTGTACCAGATGCTGATGACCTGGACCAGGAAGATGAAGATGTAGGCGGCAGCCCGCAGGACTTCGGACGTCCCGGCCTTCTCGTCCGTCAGCAGCGAGCGGAAGGCGTCCACCGCGCGGGCCAGGGTGGGGAACGCGGCCATAATCATATACGCGGCGACGAAGATGGGGTTGCCCATGTTGGAGGCCACCCGCTGGGTCACGTCGCCGCCCCAGGGGAGGGGGTCCCGGCGGGCGTGCTGGACGAACCCGTAGAGGGCGATGGGCAGACTGTTCAGGATGAGCGTTGTGATGAACCGGTCCACCTGGGCGCGGGTGCGCATCCGGTCCAGGATAATGAGGAAGATGACGATGTAGGAGAGAGTGGTGAAGGTGCCCTGGAGCCGCTGGTAGGAGCCGAAGAAGCTGGTGTACGGGGTGACCGAGAAGGCAGTGCTGATCAGGTAGGCCAGGACGGTGAAGAGGGTCGGCAGGACCAGGGGGGTGCGCCAGGAGAAGCGGAGGCGGCCCGCTCCGGCGGCCCGTTCCTCCACCCAGCGGGCCAGCCAGACGGCGGCCATCACCAGGGCGATAGAGCGGAGGGTGGTCAGTTTATCCGGTTCAAAGACGCGGCTGGAGTAGATGTTGAAAAAGAGCGGGGTGACGATGATGGCCGCCAGCCAGCCGGCCTCTAAGATGCCGTCCAGAACCGCGCTGAAGCGGGTGGTGTTCATGCCGAATCTCCCCTTGGCCGCGGTTCCACCAGTTCACCGTAGGAAAAGACGGTGGAAAAGCCCAGTTCCTGGATTCGCTCTTGGACTTCCGGGCGGGCCCGGTAGCAGAAGCAGACCGGGAAGATTTCTCCCTGCAGATTGCGGCGGGCTATCTCCACGATTCGGGCGAATTTCTCCACTTCCCTGAGCGTCAGGTTGTGTTTGGCCTCTCCCACGATCCAGATGCGCTGCTCCGGTCGGGCCGGGTCGCGGGCCTCGCCGAAGATATTGACCTCCCGCTTCCGGCCATCCCACTCCTGCCAGACCCGCTTCAGTTCTCCCACCTGCCAGCCCTTTTCCCGCTGGAGGACTTTGTGGATCACGATGTAGGCGATGTCTTCTATGTCTCCGCCGACCGTCTCGCTGAGCCCTCCGACCTGCTGGGCCAGTTTGTCCACTTTGCGCTCGGTGCGGGCCTGGGCCTCGGCCAGCCGGTCCAGCGCGGCCTCTATGCGGGCGAAGCGGGCCTCCGAAGCCTCCCGGTACTTCCGGAATTCTTCCTCCGTCCGGGCCTGGGCCTCGGCCAATTCCCGAATTTGAGCCTCCGTCCGGGCCTGGGCCTCGGCCAGCCTGGCAACGGCCTCCTCCAGCCGGGTCACCCGTTCCTCCATCCGGGCCTGGGCCTCGGCCAGCCGGTCCAGCGCGGCCTCTATGCGGGCGAAGCGGGCCTCCGAAGCCTCCTGGTACTTCCGGAGTGTCTCTTCCGTCCGGGCCTGGGCCTCGGCCAATTCCCGGATGCTCTCCTTGAGGTCCTGGATGTCCTCGCGGGTGGCAAACTCCCCCCGAATCTGCCCCGCGATGAGACCGAGGGTGTCGGCCAGGATGTCGGCCTGAGGCTCGTCAAACGCGCTGAGGAAGCGCCGAAAAAGCAGGGACCTTTCCAGATTGGTGATGGAGATGCTCATCTTTGCCTCCTGAATAGAGCCGGATCACTACTGCCTGGAGACCTGCGGCACAAGCAGCGCCAGACAAATCTCTCTCCGTCAGATTGCGCCCTGCGCATGGGGTCCTCGCAGCCGCTCTACAGATTCTCGCTCCGAAACCATTCCAGTGTCCGCCGGAGGCCCTCCTCCAGGGGCACTTCGGCCTCAAAGCCCAGAATCTCCCGCGCCCGGTGCACGTCCGGCACCCGACGGCGGGTCTCCTCAAAATCGGGGCCGTAGGCGGAGGTGTAGGGGACATAGACGATTTCCGATGGGGAGCCGGTCAGGGCCAGAATCTTTCGGGCCAGGTCGGCGATGGCGATTTCCCGGTCGGAGCCGATGTTGAAGACCTCCCCGGCGGCCTCCGGGACGGTCCCCGCCAGAATCGTTCCCCGCACCGTGTCGGCGACGTAAGTGAAACAGCGGGTCTGCTGGCCGTCCTCGTAGACGGTCAGCGGTTCGCCCCGCAGCGCCTGGGTGAAAAAGCGGGCGATGACGCTCCCGTAGCCCCGGGGGTCCAGGCGCGGGCCGTAGGCATTAAAGTACCGCACCACGGTGACCGGCAACCCCTTTCTGGCGTAGGCCAGGGCGAAGTACTCATCTATCGCTTTGGCGTCGGAATAAGACCAGCGGGGGACGGTGGTCGGACCCAGGAGCCGGTCCCCGTCCTCCCGCAGCGGGACCACGGTGGATTTCCCGTAGACCTCGGAACTGGAGGCGATGACGGTGCGCACCCAGTACTTGTGGGCCAGTTCCAGGACGTTCTCCGTCCCCCGGACGTTGACGATGATGGCATTCAGCGGGTCCTCCACCACGTACTTGACGCCGACGACGGCGGCCAGATGGAAGATGAGGTCGGCCCGGCGGACCAGCCGCTCCAGCGTGGTGGTGTTGAGGATGGAGTCGTTGATGAACCGGAACCGTTCGCTCCCCAGGTGGTGGGCGATGTTGGCGACTGTGCCCACGGAGAGGTTATCCAGAACAGTCACCTGGTATCCCTGGGCCATCAGGGCGTCCACCAGGTGGGAACCGATGAACCCTGCCCCGCCGGTGACCAGGACTCTCATTCTGCCGCCTCCGGAGAGATTCGCTCCCGCACATGCTCCAGGACCTGCCGGACACCGGCGAGGGCATCCTGGGCCTGGTCGGCTGTGTACACCTCCTGCGGAATTCCGTCCGGCAGGCCGTTCGGGTAGCGGGTGGGAATGTAATACTGGTCCAGCCGTCGGCAAATATCCTGCAGAGTGCTAAAGGAAGGGTCATATTCCATACATTGTCGGACCAGGAGATGCGTTGCGTGACCGAGGACCGGCCTTTCTCCCTGGGCATAGAGGTATGCTTTCAGTGCCTTCTCTGCAGCCTGCTGGGCCAGGAAACAGGCCAGAGCCGCAAACCCTTCCCGGGCGTTCAGCGCCGCCGCTTTTACGTCATACTCCGCCTGGGTTAGCCACCGTCGGGCTTCCTGAAGATTCCGATTCATAGATGACCTTCCCTTCTCGCAATACCTGCTCAATAAATGGGTTTCGCTCCTCCACCAGGCGGGCAAATTCCGCAGGCGTATAGACCAGCGGTTCTATGGGCAGCGACGAATCACAGAGGGCCAGAACCTCGCCGATCCGTTCCACGAACGGTCGGTCCGTCTCTTTGATAATCAGCAGGTCCACATCGCTCAGGCCGTGATCATCCCCGCGAGCGAAAGAGCCGAAGAGGATGACCCGCTGCGGACGATAGAGGCGAAGGGCCTGGAGGATGCGCTCCAGTTCTTTCTGGAATCGGGCCGTTGACCAGCGCCGCATGGCCTGCTCCGGATATAATCTTACCCCGAATCGGGGAAAAACGCCAGTCCTGATAAAGGGTTTGGGGCTGAGTACCAGGAGTTGTGCATTTCCCCTGGGGGATACCGCCGATTTCTCCGTAACGCAGGCTGTTAGTTTGCACCTCACCCCTCCCCCTACCCCCTCCCCTCTCCTGACCGAAGGTCAGGAGAGGGGCCGGGGGTGGGGTGAGGAACAGGCCTGGCGGCCTGCGCTCCAGGGAAACTGCGCAAGTCCTGCAAACAAAAAGAAGGGCCGGAGCGGCCCTTCTCTGAAAGAAGCAGAACGAGATGGGGCGGGCCTATGCTTGCCGCGCCATCTCGGCCAGACGGGCGAATGTAGCGGCATCCCGCACCGCGATGTCGGCCAGCACCTTCCGGTCCAGCGCCACACCGGCCCGTTTGAGGCCGGCGATGAAGCGGTTGTAGGAAAGACCGTGCTGGCGGGCAGCCGCGTTGATGCGCAGAATCCACAGCCGCCGCAGGTCCCGCCGCCGCTGTCGGCGGTCCCGGTAGGCGTACCACATCGCCTTCATCCACGCCTCGTTGGCCCGACGCCAGAGGCGATGGCGGGTGCCGTAGTAGCCGCTGGTCTGGCGGATGATTTTCTTGTGACGACGACGGGTTCGGAATCCTCCCTTGACTCTCACGGCCTCACTTCCCCTTTTCTCTCAGATACGGTGCCAGACGCCCCACGCGCGCCCGGACGGCCGGAGATTCCACGACCAGCATCTCATCGTAGAGCCGCCGGGCCCGCGCGCTCTTCTTCCGGCGCAGGTGGGACTTTCCCAACTTGGTACGCAACAGTTTCCCTTTGCCGCCCTGACTGATGCGGAATCGCTTGGATGTAGACTTATGGGTTTTGATCTTCGGCACGCTTCACCTCGCTCTGCTGACCTCCCGATCCTTTCTTCGGCTTCGGCGCCAGAATCATCAACATCGTCTGCCCTTCCATATTCGGGGCCTGTTCCACCACCGCAATATCGGTCAACTCCTTCGCCACTTCCTGGAGTTGCTCCATGGCCAGTTCGGGATAGGTAATCTCCCGGCCCCGGAAGCGGACCCGCACCTTGACCTTCATGCCCTCTTCCAGCCAGCGGCGGGCGTCCCGCACTTTGATGGCCCGGTCGTGGTCGTCCGTTTTCGGCCGCAGGCGGATTTCCTTCACCTCCACCAATTTCTGGGAGCGGCGCGCCTCCCGTTCCTTTTTGGTCTGCTCGTAGATGAACTTTCCGTAATCTACGATGCGGACCACCGGTGGGTTGGCGTTCGGGGAAATCTCCACCAGGTCCAGGTTCGCCTTGCGGGCCTGCTCCAGTGCCTCCTGGAGGGAGACGATGCCGATGTGCTCCCGATTCGGGCCGATCAGCCGCACCTGGGGCGCCTGAATCTCGCGGTTGATGCGGTAGGCGTAGCGCAGGTCACGCTTGAATTTTTTCGGCGGTCTTCGTTTGATTTCGGCCTCGCTTTCGTGGGTTTACTGGATTCTGGCGTTTTCTGCAATGTGGCATCTATCATAACACAAGACGCCAAAGGTGTCAAATCTCCTCATCCGGACGGGCCGGTTCCACATCCACGATGGTCCCGGGGGCCGGACCGGAGGGGCCAGCAGCGGGTGCCGGGCCCTGCTTGGGGGGCTCAATCAGCGGGGGTTCAATATCCGTGTGCATAGTGGTCTGCCCCCGCAGATAGGCCCCCTCGCTGACCAGGAGGGAGTTCACCGTCAGGTCTCCCCAGACCCGACCGGTCTCCAGGACTTCTACCCGGTTGCCGGTGATGTTTCCCTTCACGGCCCCGGAGATGGAGATGTTGTTGGCCTGAATGTCGGCGATGACTTTGGCCGACTCCCCGATCACCAGATTGCCGGTTGTCTGAATATTCCCCTCAAAGATACCGTCAATCCGGATGCCCCCCTCGGAGATGAGGTTCCCCCGAAAATGGGCATTGGGGCCGATGACCGTCTCAATGCGCGCCGCGGGCGCGGCCGGAGCCGCCGGCGCAACCGCCGGGGGCTGCGGCCTGACGGTTTTCTTCTCTTCTCTCCCGAACATGTTGACCTCCTTTGAGATGGGTATGGGAAATATTCAACTCAACCCGTCACCGGAGTCCGGACGGCCTGGAAAGGCCGTCCTGCAGGGCAAGTGGGTAACCCTCGTCACTGCGGGTCTTCCATCGCGCAGGCGCATTCCGGAGGGTCAGAAACAATAGCCGCGTCATCGCGAGTACTCCATGCGCAGGGGCGCATTCTGGCGAGTCAGAAACGGCAATGGCTTGCGTAGCGCAGGCTGTTCGCCTGCACTGACAGGCCTGGCGGCCTGCGCTACATACCCGGGGCGTAGCAGGCTGTTCGCCTGCACTGACAGGCCTGGCGGCCTGCGCTACATACCCAGTGTGAGCCCGCATTTACGGGCCTGGCGGCCTGCGCTACATACCCGGGGCGTAGCAGGCTGTTCGCCTGCACTGACAGGCCTGGCGGCCTGCGCCACAATCTTCAAAATCCCTTAGCATCATTGGGCTTTTCAGCCCCTCAGTGGTGATTCCCATGCAGATGAAACGGCACGTGGGTGACCATGACCTCCCGTCGGAAGAGGAAGGCCAGGTGAATCAGCCAGGCCGTCTGGTTGTGCAGGAGATGGTGCCACCACTTGGCCGGAACGAACTGCGGGAGCACAATCGTCACCACCTGATCCCGCCGCCGCCGGTCGTCTATCCGGTCCACGTACTCCACCAGCGGCCCGACAATGGACCGGTAGGGGGAAGGGAGCACCACCAGCGGGATA
>CALDFY010000242.1 GCA_937942115.1 uncultured Anaerolineae bacterium
ACCACCTCCGCCGTCGCACCGAAGGTCGCCGCGTAGTAGGGGAGCAGCGGCAGGATCAGGCTGAAGCCCAGCACGTCCACGAAGACGAAGAGGAAGAGAAGGGTCAGGATACGTCGGTTGTTGGACATCGTTTCGCCTCAGAGGGTTGATTTCAGTTCTTCCCGCCGACGGCGGTACTCCACAACCGGCCGGTCGCCCTGGACCAACTGCTCGTCCATCCGCAGCGCGCTGGGTTTGGGGCGCTGCGTCTGTACGACCCGGCGGTCCTGGTGGGCCACCAGCACGTTGAAGGGCATCGCCAGCCGGGCGACCAGGTCGCCCAGAAGGGGCAACCGCAGGAACCGCTGGTAGAAGCGCAGGTAGAGGAGCGTGTGCTCCTCGTCCACCGGCACGAAGGCCGCCACCACCCGCACATCCTCCGAGATGTGGTTCTGCCAAAGGTTGGGGAAGATGAAATCCAGCCAGAAGGTCATCCCCGAGATGTCCACCTCCTCCGGCCTGCGGGGCGGGATGCCGTCGTCCTGCCGACTCTGGACGTATATCCGGAAGCGGTCGGGGTTCAGCCACCGAACGACCGGACCGTCTACGATGGTGCGGTTGCCCCGCCCGATGGTGTTGCGGTGGACGAAGGGGAGATGGATGGGGTCCAACTGGTTTTCTATCACCCGCGAGTAGTGAGCGTCCCAGGGGTCAATGGCCTGGGCGTAGTGGAAGCCCTCCAGGTCCTCAAAGAACTGGGGCGGCCGGAGGGCGGCGGGCGGGTCGTCCCCCCACCAAATCCAGATGAAGCCGTGGGCCTCGTGGGTGGGATAGGCGGGGACATGAAACCGTTCCGGCACGGGACTGCGGCGGCTGTTGGCCGGGATGACGGTCACCCGGCCCGACGGGTCGTACTCAAAACCGTGGAACGGGCACTGCAGGCGACCGTTGGGCAGGATTTTGCCCGCGCTGAGGGCCACGCCGCGATGGACGCAGCGATCCCGCAGGCAGGCCACGCGACCCTCTGGGTCCCGCCAGAAGACCAGTTTCTCCCCCATGCGGGTCACGCCGACGGGGCGATCTTTGACCTCGCGGGAATCCAGGACGATGTACCACTGGTTGCGAATCATCGGACCTCCGATGGACCTCTGCCATCATTTGTTCCGGGGTGGTCAGGGCCGGGTCGCTGGGATACCCGGCAACGGTTTCGGTCCATAGCCGCCTGCCGGCCGATATTATACATGCGCTCCGGCGCACCGTCAAAGGAAATCCAATCCGTCTGCTGCCTATCTGTAGTTATTGAAGAGATAGCACGGCGGCGAGATAGTGGTCTGCGCCGGCGCCGGTAGCATGCCCGACGATTATTCAGACCTTAACCCCTTCTTTAACCGGCGTTAACACAGCAGAGGTATATTAGAGCCTGGAAACCCAAACCGGTGGTAGGAAAAAATGGGACTTGCCGATCTGCATATTCACACGATTTATAGCATTGATGGGACCGGAACGGTGCGGGCCGTCCTGAAGCGAGCCAGAGAGGTGGGCCTGGACGTGATCGCCATCACCGACCACGACGAAATCCGGGCCGCCCTGGAGGGGCTGGAGATGGCCCCGTCTTACGGCCTGCACGTCGTTCCAGGCGTTGAGGTTTCCACGGCCGACGGACATCTGCTGGCCCTGTTCATCCGCCATATCCCGCCTGCTGGCCTTGCCCTGGGCGATACCTTGCGCTGGATACGGGACGAAGGAGGGCTTGCCATCGCGCCGCATCCCGGCCGGGGTCGCCAGAGCCTGTCGTTCCGGACCATTCAACAGGCGCTGAACGACCCGCACATCGCCCCCTTTCTGGTGGGGATTGAGGTCTTCAACGCCAGTGCGGTCCGCCTCAAGCGGAATGACATTGCGGCGGACGTAGCAAAAGGGTGGCCGCTGGCGCCGGTAAGCAACAGCGATGCGCATCTGGTGCGGATGATCGGGACGGCGGCGACATGCTTCCCCGGCCGTACCTCGGAGGAATTATATGAGGCACTGGTCAACCGGCATACGGAGGTGGCGGTCGCGGAACGGGGCCCTCGTTCGGCCCTGTTTCTGAAGTGGGGCGCCCAACTGGCCCTGCGCTACACCGGCTGGGTGACGGGTCTCGCCGCCACTTCGTATGCATAAGTGATGCATCCGGGTAGTTCTGCAGGAAATCGTGGCGGCACTCTAACGGGTGCAAGAACCCCCAGAGGTGGGATAGCCTTTCCAGGCTGTTCCCAAATAGGCGGGCTGAAAGCCCGCCCTACGCCTCACCACGATTCAATGCAGTGCTACCAGGTGAATGCTTACGGATTCCTCCACGTCACGTCCAAACGCGGGCGACCCTCCACATTCCAGCCCCCCGTATCCGAAGAGACAAAGTACTTGCCGCTGTGGTAGGCGCCGTCGGCCTCGTAGAGCACCAGGCGCAGCGGCTCGCCGCGCGCGTAGGCGCGCGCCACCGCATAGGAGACGTCCCACTTGCGCGCTACCCCCGGCCAACCTGGAAATTGGGCGAGCGGCGGAACCCAACTCCCGCCGATGTTCTCGTAAGCCAGCGGCGCGTTGTTCCAGGTGATGGTCTCCTCCTGCCAATCTCCGGAAGCAATCAGCACCTGAATCCACGACGGCTGCGCCTGGCCGGGGCCACCCGCGCTGCCGAACTGGTGCAGCGTCAACGTGGCGGTGAGGATGACCTTGCCGCGCGGGATGCCGTCCAGCGGGAAGGTGACATAGTACTTGGCAAAGCAGGGCCAGTCGGCCACGTCGGACTGGTTCTGGATGTTGAAATTGGGCGCGTGGCCGTCGTTGCGGTTGCCCCACTCGTTCCAGATGTGGTATTCGTCGCCCGGACACTGGTTGGCGATCGTCCCGCCCACGTCGGCATCCGGCACCAGCGGGCTGTCCTGGGTGGGCCGACGGATCGTCAGCGAGCCGGTGGGCGCGCCGGGGGCAAGGTGGGCCAGTATGCCATAGTTCAGGAACCCCCAGCAGGCCGGGCTGTTCGGGGATGCGGACGGCGGCCAGGACTGGTCGGGGAGCGGCGGGCCAGCGAGTGCATCGCGGTCGTGGAGGATGACGGCCATCCGCCAGGTCGTCCCTATAGGGGGCGCCGAGGCCAGGCCCAGGCTGCTGAAGGGGATGGTGAAGCCCATCGCCCAGCCCCGGTCGCTGTCGCTGTCGTCGTTGAGGGCGTTGCCCCGCCAGCCGGGGATGGCCTGGAAGGGGACGCTCACAGCCTGCCAGCCGGAACCGCTCCCGCGATAGACGGCGCGCCGCTCCGGGCTGGGTTCGCCGTAGAGTTGGGCCACAAAGCGCCAGGAGGCCGACGAGAGCACATTCCCGCCCGACGTATCCAGCAGCAGGGTCACCGCATCCCACTGCGTCAGCGTCTGGGGGGTGGGGGACTCGTCGTACCACAGGGCGCGGTCAAAGACCGCCAGGTAGACGTAGAGTTCGCTCCCGTTGGCCCCGACGCGGATGTCGGCATAATTCTGGGTGGGCGAGACCTTCCCGAACCAGGCAATGGCGGTCTGTTCAAAGGGGATGGTGCCGCCGAAGAGGGGCGCGTTGATGCGCGGCAGGCTCTCCGGCGGGCAAAAGCCCTTCGTCACCAGCGGCAGGTAGAGGACGGTCCCATCGGCCGGCTGTTGGAGTGACCGGCGGGCCGCCGCCGGGGCGCGACCCATGGCGGCCAGGAGCAGCAACAGGAGCAACAACGTCGCCGGCCAGCCCCGGCGGATGTTCCGGTGGGTTGAGCGTTCAGCGGGTATGGCGCTCCCCCTTTGGACTCAGAACGCGAATCTGCTCCGGCGCGGTGGCATAGATGACCGGGTCGCCCTGATACCAGGCAATCGCGCCGGTCACGGCCACCCGTTGGCCGATATGATACATCTGTTCCGGCGCGCCGTCAAAACGGCCCCAGTCGGCCTGCCGGATGATGACCTTGAACGCGCCCTGGTGGGGGTTGGCGAAGCCCAGCAGCACCTGCTTGCCGTTGTTGAAGACGTAGCGGAGGGTTCCGGTGACGGTCACCGTATGGCCGGCCCAGGCGCGCGCAGCGGTGTGAGGGATCGTGGCGACCGGGGACGCTTCCGGCGGATCGGGCGGGGCGGCGGGCGCGACGACCGGCGCGGCGGCGGCCGCCTGGGGATTGCCGCTGGTCAGCGCCACGATCGCGCCGTCACAACTGCGGAAATAGAGGTTGTCGTTGCTCACCACCCAAACGGCGTACTCGCTCCAGTACTCGTCATACACCGCGCCCTGGTTATAGTAGATGTAGAAGCCAAAGTCGTAGGGCCGCGTGTTGTATAGCCAGTCGGCGCAGTAGTGCGAGGGACTGAAGGCACACTCAGCTCTGTCCTGTGAGGTGACCACGGTGGAAAGGCGCTGGGAGGTGATCCGGTTGGCGAGACTGCCGCGCGCGTCGGAGCGGTCCAGAATCTGCAGCGCGAAGCCAGCCTCCCAGTGCCCGCCGAAGAGGTAATCGCCGGCCATCGTGACGTTGGGCTGCTC
>CALDFY010000243.1 GCA_937942115.1 uncultured Anaerolineae bacterium
GGGGGGGCAAATGTTCGCACCATCGGGCGAAAAGCCCCTGGCTCAGATGCGAAGCCCCTTTCAGGGGCTTCCGGATAGCCTGTCAGGGCTTTGGTATCTGAGCCTGCCGCTTCAGCGGCGGGCGAAAGTGGGCATCCCAGCCATCAGGATGGGTGGTTACTTTTCTTTGTGTTCTTTGTGTCTTTGCGTGATCCTTCAACGCCACACCAGGACTCCCAGGTCTACCATGTCCTCTCCGGTCTCCAGACGCCGACGCTCGCCGGTCGCCGGGTCGTAGAGAAGCGCATAGAGGTGATACGTCCCCGGCGGCAGGTCCGGCGGGATGATCAGTTCGTACCGGTTGGGCAGGATCTCCCCCACCGGAAGCCGCGCCAGCGGCCAGTACTCGTTCAGGACCGGCCGGTCCTGTTGCGTGAGCGGCCGCTCCCCCAGCCGGGCCGTCAGGTGGACGGAGCCGGTGGGCGAGGGGCCGTCCTGCGGGGCCAGGAGTTCCCAGAACAGGTAGACGGGGACCAGGCGCTCCTCCCGATGGACAGCGACACCGCGCAGGGCAATCCCTCCCTCAAAGACGGCGTCCAGTTCCCGGTCCGGCCCCAGGAGCCGGAAGCGGGCCCCTTCCGGCAGCGCGTAGGCGTAGAGACGGGCCTCCCGCGTGTAGAGCATCTCCACCCGGTACCCGCCGGCCCCCTCCAGCGTCCCCAGGAGGACGCCGCCGGGGTCTACCGCGTCGTCCTGATAGAGGAGCAACCAGTACCGGCCGCCTTCGGGGGGACGGTGGGCCTCCAGGAGGCGCGCCCCTTCCTCCGGCCGCACCCGCCGGCCAATTTCCGGCCCGGGGGCGAAGGGGACGGCCGTCCGATAGACGCGCAGGACCTGGATACCGTGCGCCGCCACCGTCAGCCCCCGGTCGGCAGGCCGGGCACGGGCGTTCAGCAGGGCCACCGCCTGGCGGAAATCGGGGTACCAGACGGTGCGCGGGGCTGCCCGCATCGCTGCCGTCGCGCGGGCACTCCAGAGGAGTACGGCGGCCGTCACCCCCACACCCAATAGCAGGGCCCCGTACCGCCCGGCGCGCCCCGGCCGGTAGACCTCCCCAAGCAGGGCGACGACCCCCAGCGCGGCCAGCGGGAGTGCCCAGAAGAGGTAGCGGGGGCCGTGGACGGGGCGAATCTGCCAGAAGGCGAACAGTCCCCCGGCCCCCAGAAGCAGCGACGCCGCGCCCACCCGGCCCGGGTGGGACCGGAACGCAGCCACCAGCCAGCCCAGCGCGCCGACGGCCAGCCACCCGTACCCCCAACCAGAAGGCAGCGCGCGGGAGAGGGGCGCCAGCCACTCCCCAGCCGTCAGCACCTCCGGCCCCAGTTCGTTCAGGAAGACGGCCGGGGTCGGGGGGGAGAGGGTGGCGAAACTGCCGAATCCGGCGGCCACCGGCAGCGCCCAGAGGCTCCAGAGGGCCGCCGGTACAAAGGGCGCTATCAGCACCGGTAGAGGATGCCGCCGTAAGGAAACCAGCGCGGCCGCCCCCAGGGGGAAGAAGGAGAAGTAATGGGTCAGCAGCGCGGCCGTCCCGGCCACCCCCCACAGCCACGCACGGCGGGAGAACAGTCCGAGAAGGGCCAGGAGGACCCAGAAGCCCCAGAGAGTGTACATCCGGGTGTCCCGCGCGTACGCCAGGAGCGTCGGATGGAAGGCCAGGAGGAACGGGGCCAGCCAGCCCGGGTCTCCTCCCCAACGGCGCCGTCCCCCGAGATAACGGCTCAGAGGGGGGAGTGTCGCCAGCATCAGCGCGGCCGCGGCGACGCCGGGGAAGCGCAACAGGGTCTCCAGGCCGCCCTCCGGCCCCAGGCCCGGCGCGCAGGGCCGCGCGCCGGCCACCCTCGCCCATCCCTTCAGCAGGAGGAGATAGAGGGGCGGATAGGGCTGGGACGTGCGGAGGGTGCGCAGGACCTCACCGGTAGAAAAATTCAGCGCCAGGTCGGCGTTGAAGATTTCGTCGTACCAGAAACTGGCCGCGCCCAGGCCCTCCAGGGCCAGCGCCCAGAAAGCCAGAAGCGCGGCGCAGGAGAGGAGAAGGCGAATTTCCCGTTTCACTTTTCACGCTTCAACAACCCCAGCCCCGTCGGACGCGCGGCAGACGATGACCGGCGGACGGCGTCCGAAGCGGGCCTGATAGACCTCCTCCAGATGACGGGCCAGGTCGTCCACCGCCGCCTCGGCGACCAGGGCGACGATGCAGCCGCCGAAGCCGGCGCCGGTGAGCCGCGCGCCCCAGCAGCCCGGCACCTCCCAGGCCGCCTCCGCCAGGCAGTCCAGTTCCGGCGAACTGACCTCGTAATCGTCCCGCAGGCTGATGTGGGAGCGCTTCATTGCCGCGCCCACCGTCTCCAAATCCCCCGCCCGGAAGGCGGCGACGGCCTCCAGCACCCGCGCGTTGGAATGGACGACGTGGCGGGCCCGTTTCTGCAGGACGGGGGGCAGGTGGTGGCCGTAGCGCTCCAGGTCCTGGGGCGAGACGTCCCGCAGGGCGCGGATGCCGGGGAGGAATGGGGCCAGAATCCGCACCGCCTCCTCGCACTCCTGACGACGGCGGTTGTACTCCGAGGCCGCCAGTTCCCGCCGCACCAGCGTGTCGGCCACCACGATGGCGACCCCCGGCGGGATGGGCACCCGCTCCACTTCCAGCGTCCGACAGTCCAGCAGGATGGCATGCCCCTCCTGCCCCCAGACGGACGCCATTTGGTCCATAATGCCGCAGCGGACGCCCACGTACTCGTTCTCCGCCCGCTGGCAGAGGAGAGCCAGTTCGGTCCGTTCCACCGGCAGGTCGGAGAGGGCCTTCCAGGTCCAGGCAAAGGCGACCTCCACGGCCGCCGAGGAGGAGAGGCCGGCGCCGATGGGCACGTCCGAGGTCAGGGCGGCCTCCATGCCGGAGAGGGGGCCGAACCGTTCCCCCAGCGCCCATGCCACCCCGCGCGGGTAATCGGCCCAGTCCCCCTGGCGGGGCGGGACGGGGTTCAGGGGGAATGCCGCCTCATGGCCCATGTCCAGCGCGACCACGCGGGCGGTGCGGTCGGGGAGGGGGGAAGCGGCCACCCATGCGGCCCGGTCCACCGCCACCGGCAGGACGAAGCCTTCGTTGTAGTCGGTGTGTTCTCCCAGCAGGTTCACCCGCCCCGGCGCGCGCACCACCAGGGAAGGGGCATGGCCGAAGCGGGCCCGGAAGCCGTCTATGACCCGGAGACTGCTGTTCATTCTTCAACCTCTGTCAGGACAGACAAGAATGCGACAGCATCGCCATCATTTTAGCCACGAATTACACGAATTTTCGTAACCACCTACCCTGATGGCTGGGATGCCCACTTCCGCCCGCCGCTTCAGCGGCGGGCTCAGATACCAAAGCCCTGACGGGCTATCCGGAAGCCCCCGAAGGGGCTTCGCATCTGAGCCAGGGGCTTTTCGCCCAATGGTGCGAACATTTGCTCCCACCCCCCTTTATCCCCCCTCCCCCATCGCGGCGCTTGGGGGAGGGGGGAAGGGGCTCACAAGTGTAGGTTTTTTTCGCGCCCCTCTTGTTCTGGGCGGGCGGCGGGCTTCTTTGCCCCTCACCCCCCTTGCCCCCCTC
>CALDFY010000244.1 GCA_937942115.1 uncultured Anaerolineae bacterium
CGGAGCGCTTTGACATTTTTCCAAAACCTGCCTATACTGGATCCAGACACGCAGATCGGGAGGCTCCCCTTGCGTGTAATTCTTTCCATCCGAGAGCCGATTTCAAACGGCACGCAGCCGGCGGGCTGACGTGCCGTTTTGTTTTTCTGTAACCATTCCGCTCAGTCCCATTCGGTTCGGAGCTCTCATGAGGAGGCGGAAAGGCCCCACCCCCCTTTATCCCCCTTCCCCACAGCCCAAAGGGCCGTGGGGAAGGGGGATGGAAAAAAATATGGCTCATGTCGGTTTTGAGGTGAAATGAGGGACTATCCACGCGCTCGAGCCGTCCAGTCCCAGCTCGCCCACTTCCAGTGATGTACCTATGGAAACATCGCCCATAAGCAGCAAGATTTTTGTGTCAAATTGTTGTGGTATTCCACTTATTCAAAATCTTGCGAAGGGGAAAATGCATCACAAGACCCTGCTCTGATCTGAATCTAATGGCTTCAAGGAGAAATAGATCTCCATCCTTCTGATTGGACCGCTTACCCAGGTTTCACCTCAAAGCCGACATGAGCCGAGTCGCAGCCTAACATCGTGAGGCGCCGATGCCCGCCCTTGTGCTTTCTTGTGGCGGTCTTGCCCACTAAGGTATCCGTGATGCAGGGGGTCCCGCCGGCGGCGACAAGTGGGTGCGGCTCACACCAACCGTTAGCAGGCCCGAGGGATAAAGGCTCTACGCGGCAGGGAAGGGCGGTCAGGCGGCGAGGCCGGGCGCGGGGTTTTGCCTGTCTGCGCTTGCAGCCGACAGCGCCCCCGCTCGCAGCGCTCGTTCCGCATGCGGCCGGGTGGTATGTCCTTTCGTGTTCGCCGCTCGGAACGCGTTTTCTTGACTTTCCGCTAAACAGTGATACAATATTCCCACCATGAGGGTCCGAATTATGCACATCCAGGCACGCCATCACCATCACGGGTCCTCGCCGCCTGACCGGGAGGATCCGGTTCGGCTTGCCTGAAGTGTGCTGAAGGCATATCTGGAACCTGTTGAGCGTCCAGCCCTCCCGGTCAAACCGGCGAGGGCTTTTTTTATTTTCGTTGGAGGAGCGTCCCTATGAACCAACGTACCGACATCCGCCTCTCGTTGCCCAGCAAGGGCCATCTGGCCCAGGCTTCGTTGGATTTCCTGGATGCCTGTGGCCTGAGGGTGGAAAAACCCAACCCCCGCCAGTATGAAGCCCATATCTCGGCCCTGCCCGGCCTGACCGTCCTCTTCCAGCGTCCCGGTGACATCGTGGTCAGTGTGCGCGATGGCAGTGTGGACTTTGGGCTTACCGGAATGGACATCGTGCGCGAGCGGCAGGAGGATAACGGCGCGATATTCATGCTCCACGATGCACTGAATTTCGGGCATTGCCGTCTGTGTCTGGCGGTGCCCGAATCCTGGGATACGGTGTTCACCGTGGCTGACCTGGCTGCCTGTGCCCGGACCCTGGCCCGTCCGCTGCGGGTGGCGACCAAATTCCCCCGTCTCACCGGTGACTTTTTGCGCCGTCACGGCGTCCCTTTCACGCTCATCCATGCCGAAGGGACATTAGAGGTTGCCCCGGCCATCGGTTATGCTGACCTGATCGCCGATTTGGTCTCCTCCGGGCAGACACTGCGCGATAATCGGTTACGCCCTTTGAATGACGGCGTTATCCTCCACTCCCAGGCCGTCCTGATCGCGAACCGCGCGGCCCTCAAATCCCGTCCCGAGGTGCTGAATATGGCCCGTACCCTGTTGGAGTTCATTGAGGCGCACTTAAGGGCCGGGGACCACGTCTCCGTCTTCGCCAATATGCGCGGCGAATCCCCCCAGGCCATCGCGCAACGGATGTTCGCTCAGCCGACCCTGGGGGGCCTGCAGGGGCCGACCATTGCACCGGTCATTGTTCGGGACGGAAACCCGAACTGGTATGCGGTGCACATCATTGTGCGCCGGGAGCAACTTTTTGAGGCGGTCACCGGCTTGCGTGCCATCGGCGGCAGTGGGGTCGTTGTCACTCCGGTGATGTACATCTTTGAAGAGGAACCGGCCCGCTACCGGCAGATGATGGATGCTTTGGAAGGAGAAGAGCGATGATCAAAATCTACACAGACCTGGAGGAAGCCCGGCGAACGGTGCTCCGGCGGCGGAGTACGCTCCATTCGGACAATGTGCCGGAGCCGGTACGGTCCGGCATTCGCCGCATTTTTGGTGCGGAACGGACGCCGGAAGAAGCGGTGGCCCGCATTCTGAGCGACGTGCGCCAGCGTGGGGACGAGGCGCTGCGGGAGTGGACGGCCCGCATTGATGGCCTGACGCTGGATACCTTTGAGGTACCGGCAGAGGCTCTGGCCACTGCCCACGATGCCCTCCCCCCCGACCTGGCCGAGGCGCTTCATCTGGCCGCCGAGCGCATCCGTGCTTTTCATGCCCGTCAGCCCATCCCTTCCTGGATGACGACAGACCTGGGTGGAGTGATGGGCCAGCGCGCGGTGCCCTTGCGGCGGGTCGGAATCTACGTGCCAGGCGGTACGGCCCCGTTGCCTTCGTCGCTGCTGATGGCCGCCATCCCCGCTCGCGTGGCCGGCGTGGACGAAATCTACGTCTGCACCCCGCCCCGCCGTGGGGACGGTCATGTCTCCCCGGTCATCCTGGCCGCCGCCCATATCGTCGGCGTGGACCGGCTTTTCCGGTTGGGGGGCGCGCAGGCGGTCGCCGCGTTGGCCTACGGCACCGAGACGGTCCCCCGCGTGGACAAGATTGTGGGAGCGGGAGGGCTATTCACCACCCTGGCCAAGCGGCAGGTCTACGGCCTCGTCGGACTGGATGGGCTATACGGCCCCACGGAGACGGTGATCGTAGCCGACGATTCGGCCAATCCAGCCTGGGTCGCCGCTGACCTGCTGGCCCAGGCGGAACACGACGAGCTGGCTACCGCCATTCTGCTCACCCCATCCCGTTCGCTGGCGGAAGCGGTCCAGGACCAGGTCGCCCGGCAGGCCGAAGGGCTGAGTCGGAATGAAGTGATTGCCGCATCGCTGGCTGGGCAGGGGGGCATCGTCCTCACGCCGGACCTGGAGACCGCCGTTCGCCTGGCCGACGAGTTCGCTCCGGAGCACCTCTGCCTCTCCGTCCGTGACCCGGAGGGATGGGCCGAACGGATTCGCAACGCGGGTGGGGTCTTCCTGGGCGAGCACTCCTGCGAAGTGCTGGGGGATTACGTGGCCGGGCCCAGCCACATCATGCCCACCGGGGGCACGGCTCGCTTCGCTTCGCCGCTCAATGTGCTGGACTTTGTCAAAATCATCAATATCGTCGGGTTGGACGCGGCCACCGCAACCCGGCTCTGCTCAACAGCCGCTCGCATCGCCCAGGCCGAATCGCTCACCGCCCATGCGGCAGCGGCGGAATGGAGGGGGTGAATATGCGCATCGCCACGATCCATCGCCAGACGGCGGAAACCGATGTCTATCTCACGCTCAACCTGGACGGCGCCGGTCAGTATCAGGGCGAAACCGGCCTGGGGTTTCTGGACCACATGCTGGCTCAGGTTGCTCTCCACGGCCTGTTTGATCTAACGGTACGGGTTTGCGGTGACCTCCATGTGGACCCCCACCACACGGTGGAGGACACGGCCCTGGGGCTGGGAGAGGCTCTTGACCAGGCGCTGGGGGACCGGGCGGGCATTGTGCGCATCGGCGCGGCCTACGTGCCTATGGACGAGGCCCTGGCCTTTGTCGCTGTAGACCTCTCCGGTCGGCCCTACGCTGTGGCCGAAATGCGCTGGGCCGGTCCGAGCGTCGGGGGCCTGCCGGTGACGCTGATCTCCCATTTCTTTGAATCCCTCGCCGTCGCCGCCCGGGCGACCATCCATGCCCATCTCCT
Organism: uncultured Anaerolineae bacterium; assembly: GCA_937942115.1. Classification (GTDB taxonomy): domain Bacteria; phylum Chloroflexota; class Anaerolineae; order B4-G1; family DUEL01; genus SpSt-77. The sequence goes on from CALDFY010000244.1 coordinate 3,890, forward strand.
CTATGGTCGGGACGACCATCACCAGGCCGAAGCGCTGTTCAAGGCTCTGGGCCGGGCCCTGGGCGCGGCCACGCGGCTGGACCCCCGGCGTGGCGAGATGATTCCTTCAACCAAGGGGAAACTGGTATGATCGCTCTGATTGACTACGGGGCTGGAAACGTGCGCTCTGTGCACAAAGCCCTGGAGGCTGTCGGCGCCGAGGTGCGGCTGGCCCGCGACCCCGGTCCGCTGGCAGACGCCGAGAAGGTCGTTCTGCCAGGAGTGGGGGCGTTCGGTGACTGTATGGCCGGCCTGCGCCGCGCCAGGCTGGTGGACGCATTGTACCGGGTGGTGGAGGAGGGCAAACCGCTGCTGGGTATCTGCGTCGGTATGCAGGTGCTGTTTGAGGAAGGCGAGGAAATGGGTCGCCACGCCGGACTTGGCCTTCTGCCAGGACGGGTGGTCCGCTTTTATTTCGCAGAGAGGGGGCTGGGGGTGAACCCTTCTCTCAAAATTCCCCACACCGGCTGGAATCAGATTCAGATCGTCAAACCTTCCCTCCTGTTCTATGGCCTGCCCTCTGGCGCTTGGGTCTACTTCAACCACGCCTATTTCTGCCAGGCACAGCCAGAGCATGTCCTGGCGATCTCCGATTACGGCGGGCCTTTTGCGGCGGTCGTGGGACGCGAGAACGTCTACGGCGTCCAGTTCCATCCGGAGAAAAGCCAGGAGGTGGGATTGCAGATATTGCGGAACTTTGTGGAGCGAGTAAAATGAACAGGAATTGGGAAGTGTATCCGGCCATAGACCTCCGGCAGGGGCGGGTGGTGCGGCTGCGGCAGGGTGACCCGAACTGGGAGACGGAGTACGCTACCGACCCACTGCGCGTGGCCCGCCGATGGCGGGAGGCTGGCGCAAGATGGCTGCATGTCGTCAGCCTGGACGGCGCTTTCGGGGAGAGCGGCGGGGCGAACCGGGCGGCCCTGGCGCGCATTCTCACCACCGGGCTGCGGGTCCAGTTCGGCGGCGGGCTGCGCACTCTGGATTCCATCCGTCAGGTGCTGGACATGGGAGTGAGCCGGGTGGTGATCGGCACCGCAGCGGTGCAGGACCCGGCCCTGGTAGAGGAGGCGCTGGCCCAGTTCGGAGCGGAACGGGTAGCCCTGGGCATTGACGCCCGTGAGGGTCAGGTATGCATCCACGGCTGGCATGAGGCCACCACGGTGACAACCATCGGGCTGGCTCAACGGTGGGCGGCCAGGGGTCTGCGTTGGCTCATCTTTACCGATATTGTCCGGGATGGAATGAGCAGCGGGCTCAATCTGGAAGTCCCGGTTCAATTGGCCCAGGCGACAGGCTTAAACGTCATCGCCTCTGGCGGTGTGGCCGGTTTGGAGGATGTGCAACGGGCCTGCGAAGCCGGGCTGAGCGGCGTCATCATCGGGCGGGCGCTCTACGAAGGGAGGCTGACATTGGAGGATGCCTTGCGCGTCTCCACAATGGCTCGTTCTGTGGAACGCGCGGCCATGCTGTGAAAGGGGATTCAGGAGGAGAGGGATGCTGGCTAAGCGGATCATCCCCTGCCTGGATGTCAAAGATGGGCGGGTGGTCAAGGGTGTCCGTTTCGTCAACTTGCGGGATGCGGGCGACCCGGTGGAAAATGCCCGTTTCTATAACGCCGAAGGGGCCGACGAACTGGTCTTCCTGGACATCTCGGCCACGCCGGAGGGCCGGGCTACGACGGTGGAGAAGGTGCATCAGGTGGCCGCTCAGGTCTTCATGCCCCTCACCGTCGGCGGAGGAGTGCGCACTGTGGAGGACGTGCGCACTCTACTGTTGGCCGGCGCCGACAAGGTGAGCATCAACACCGCGGCCGTCCGTAACCCCCGCTTGCTGCGCGAGGCAGCGGAGCGCTTCGGCAGTCAGTGTATCGTCATCGCGATAGATGCCCGGCGGGTCGCCGATGCCCCCCTTCGCTGGCAGGTCTACATAAACGGCGGACGCACGCCCACCGGGCTGGATGCCGTGGAGTGGGCTGTGCAGACGGTTGAGATGGGGGCCGGCGAGGTGCTCTTGACCAGTATGGACGCCGACGGGACCCTGGCGGGGTATGACCTGGCTCTGACTCGCGCAGTGGCCGAGGCGGTGCCGGTGCCCGTCATTGCCAGTGGAGGGGCTGGAAATCTGGAGCATTTCGCCCAGGTCCTCACCGAGGGCAAAGCCGATGCCGCTCTGGCGGCCTCCCTGTTCCACGACCGCGTGCTGAGCATCGGCCAGGTGAAGGCTTACCTGTCAGAACGAGGCATTCCCGTCAGGCCGGTACCCGGATTCCCGACAAGTGCTCACCGAGGTGAATGATGACCGATGAGCCGATTCAGATCAAGTTTGACGACAACGGATTAGTGCCGGTGGTGGTGCAAGATGCCGGTACCGACCGGGTATTAATGGTCGCCTGGATGAATGAAGAGGCGTTGCAGCGCACCCAGGAGACCGGCCAGGCTCACTTTTGGAGCCGCAGCCGGCAGGAACTATGGCGCAAGGGGGCCACATCGGGCAACACCATGGATGTGCGCGAAATACTGGTGGATTGCGATGCCGATACGCTGCTGCTCCGGGTGGACCCCGCCGGTCCTGCCTGCCATACCGGGAGGGAGAGCTGCTTTTACCGGAAATTACAGCCATCCGTCCTGGAGACCCTGTTTGCCATCATCCTTGACCGGCAGGCAAACCCACGCCCCGGCTCCTACACAGTCCGATTGCTGGAGGCCGGCGAGGACGAGATCCTCAAAAAAGTGGGCGAAGAGGCGATGGAAGTCATTTTAGCCGCCAAGGGGCAGGGGGACCGGCGGCTCATCGCCGAAATCGCCGACCTCGTTTACCACCTGTTGGTGCTGTTGGCTGCGCGGGGTCTATCTCTGGCCGATGTGGAAGACGAATTGGCGCATCGGGGCATCCGTCTTTCCCCGGTTAGATTGCCAGGGACCTCCCGGCGGGAGTCCACCGGGTAACGCAGGCAGATGGTCCGGTGGCACTAACGGGTGCATCCGGTAATTCCATTGAACTTCGTAACTACCTACGCCAGGGGCTAAAAGCCCAATGGCCCTAACTTTTTCGGCGCGCTGGCCTCACCCCTCCCCCGGCTCCCCCATAGGCGTTAACTTAAGGGTGGCTTCGGCTCTCCGCTTCCCGCCGCCTCGGGCGCCGATGGGAAATCGGCCTCCCCTGGGGG
>CALDFY010000245.1 GCA_937942115.1 uncultured Anaerolineae bacterium
GAGGCACCTCTCTCCCAAATGAAGTTTGGGAGAGGGGAGGGGCCGGGGGAGGGGTGAGGCACCTCTCTCCCAAATGAAGTTTGGGAGAGGGGAGGGGCCGGGGGAGGGGTGAGGCACCTCTCTCCCAAATGAAGTTTGGGAGAGGGGAGGGGCCGGGGGAGGGGTGAGGCCAGCGCGCCGAAAAAGTTAGGGCCATTGGGCTTTTAGCCCCTGGCGTAGGTAGTTACGCGTAGCGAGTTTATTGGAGCCCTGGTTCGCGAAGCGACCTTTGTGAACGTAACGGAGCACATCACGGCATGTCGCGACCCGAAAGATAACCGGTTTCTGGAACTGGCCGTTGAGGGGAACGCCGCCTGCATCATTAGTGACGACGAAGACTTGCTGGTATTGCATCCTTTCCGCGGGATACCCATATTGACTCCCCGTCAGTTTCTGGATGAGTGGCAGGATGAGGGAGAGTCTTGAAAAGCCGTCAGGTGCCGAGCGCCGACACCAGAAAACACCGGAAGAGCGCGAGGCCATTATGGCGGTCCTGGCAGGAGTCCTGGAGGCCCCGCCGGATGTTCGTTTCGCCTACCTCTCGGCTCCTTCCTGGAGGACCTGCCCTTCCACGATGTGGACGTCGCCGTCTATCTGGAGGAGGGCAGGGACTGGACAGACCGGGCGCTGGAACTGGCCAAGGCGGCCGAACGGGCGCTCCAGAAGGCCGGACATCCCCTGCCGGTGGATGTCCGGGTATTGAACAACGCTCCGCTGGGGTTCCGGTACTCCGTCTTCCGGGGTCATCTCCTGATGAGCCGGGACGAGGATTTGCGGGCCCGCGAGGTGGTCTGGACGGTGACCCGCTACCTGGACGCAAAGCCCCCGATCCGCGCCGCACTGAAGGAGGCAATGACCTCTTGGGCCTTAACGAATCGCTGATCCGGAGTCGTTTTGAGGATATTTGGGCATCGCTGGAACGCCTGGAGGAACTCCTGTGATTCACGGCGTAGAACTGAAACCTTTAGTGACCCACACCGATGAGCGCGGCTTTTTCCGCGAGATTCTCCGCGCCAGCGACCCCATTTTCGCCGAGGGGTTCGGCCAGTGGAGCCACACGATGAGCCACACCGGTGTTGCCAAGGCCTGGCACATCCACTACCGCCAGACCGACTGGTGGTACGTGGCCTGCGGGACGGTCCGGGCGGCCCTCTACGACGCCCGCCCCGACTCCCCCACCTACGGCCAACTGGAGGAGTTCCTGCTGGGGGACGGCCATCCCCCCGTCGTCCTGAAAATCCCGCCGGGCGTGGCCCATGGCTACCGGGTCCTCCAGGGCCCCGCCCATATCTTCTACATCACTTCCAACGAATACGACGGCACCGACGAGGGCCGCATCCCCCACGACGACCCGACCATCGGCTACGACTGGACGCGCTGGCCGGAAATTAAATGACCCCGCAGGACATTCCTTCCTCACCCCACCCCAGCGGCTACGCCGCTACCCCTTCCCCTCTCCCGAACGAAGTTCGGGAGAGGGGAGGGGGTCAGGGGGAGGGGTGAGGATGAACAATTACATTCAGGAGGCATCTATGACACATCCATCCTGGCCGGAAGCACTGAAAGAAGCGGTTGTGCTGAAAGGAGACCGGGTGCAGATTCTGGACGAATCCCGACTGCGCGGCCCGGCGCTGGACGCTCTGGTTTACGCCGCTGTCTTCGGCGAACCGGAGGAGCGGGCTACCGCCCGTGCGCTCCTCTGGGAACTGGGCCAGGCCCTGGGCATCCGCCCGGCCTCCATCCACGACCTCTACATGGCCCGGGGGCGCGGCGAGACTGCCACGAACTGGACCGTGCCCGCGATGAACTTGCGCACCCTCACCTACGACATGGCCCGTGCCGTCTTTCGCGCCGCACTGGCCCGGAACGTCGGTGCGATGATTTTTGAAATCGCCCGCTCCGAAATCGGCTACACCGACCAGCGCCCTGCCGAATACGCCACCGTCATCATCGGCGCGGCGGTCCGCGAGGGCTACCGGGGCCCTCTCTTCCTCCAGGGTGACCATTTCCAGGTGAGCGCCAAAAAGTATGCTACGGCCCGGGAGGCTGAGATTGGGGCGGTGGAGGACCTCATCCGCGAGGCGGTCGCTGCCGGATTCTTCAACATTGACATAGATACCTCCACCCTGGTGGACCTGAGCCGCCCGACGGTCTCCGAGCAGCAGCGGACGAACTACGAGGTCTGTGCCCACTTCACCCGCCTCATCCGCCGCCTCCAGCCGGAGGGGGTGACGGTCTCCGTCGGTGGCGAAATCGGCGAGGTGGGCGGCCACAACACCACCGAGGAGGAACTGCGAGCCTTCATGGACGGCTACAACGGCTCCCTGCCGCCGGGGATGCCCGGCGTCAGCAAACTGAGCATCCAGACCGGCACTTCCCACGGCGGCGTCGTCCTCCCCGACGGCACCCTGGCCCGGGTCAAGATTGACTTTGACACCCTGGAGCGGCTCAGCCGGGTGGCCCGGGAGGAGTACGGCCTGGCCGGCGCCGTCCAGCACGGCGCCTCCACCCTCCCACCGGAGGCGTTCCACAAATTCCCGGAGGTCGGCACGGCCGAAATCCATCTGGCTACCGCGTTCCAGAATCTTCTCTACGACCACGCCCTCTTCCCTGCCGACCTGCGGGAGGAGATATACGCCTACCTCCGGAAAGAACACGCGTCCGACTGGAAAGAGGGCAAGACCGAGGAGCAATTCCTCTACGAAGCGCGCAAGAAGGCGCTGGGCCCCTTCAAGCGGGAACTCTGGAACCTGCCGGAGGAGGTCCGGGCGACGGTGGGGCAGGAACTGGAGGCCCAGTTTGGCTTCCTCTTTGAGCAGTTGGGGGTGACGGATACGGCGGAAATGGTGGCCCGCCACGTCTGCCCGCCGGAAATCCACAAGACCCCCGCCGACTTTGGCGCCGAAAAGGCCCTCTCCATCAGCGAGGGCCTGGCCGACTGAACCATTTCCCAATTTACCAACGTACCAATCACCAATGTACCAACACCCGAGGTAAAGGAGGAGCCCATGTTCCATACCATCATCATCGCGGGGCATCTGGGACGGGACCCGGAGATGCGGTATCTGCCGGATGGGCGACCGGTGACGACCTTCTCCGTGGCCTCCACCCGCCGCTGGACGGGCCAGGACGGAAAGCCTCAGGAAGAGACCGTCTGGTTCCGCGTCTCCGCCTTCGGCAAACTGGCGGAGACCTGCAACCAGTACCTGGCGAAGGGACGGCCGGTCCTGATAGAGGGACGCCTCCGACCCGATGACCGGGGCAACCCCCGCACCTGGGTCGGGCAGGACGGGATGGTTCATGCCTCCTATGAGGTCATGGCCAACACCGTCCGCTTCCTGGGCCGGCGGGAGGAGGCGGCGGCTCCGGTAGTGGAGGAAATCCCGGAGTACGAGGAGCCGATGCCCGAAGAGGAAATTCCCTTCTGAGCCGTGAACGGGGAAGTTGAAAGGTAGCACAGGCTGTTTGCCTGTATCTCAAGGCCCGACGGCCTGCGCTACAGCGGCCCGCGCCGGGACGTGCCAGGCACTTCGGAAAGTGCCTGGCGCGTTCGGGCCCGACGGCATGCGCCACCTGTGGTTTCAGATCACAAGGAGTCACCATGAGCACCCGACCCCGTCTTCCCCCCGGACAGGTGCTGACCCAACGCTTTCCGGTCCTCCACTACGGCCCCGTCCCGCGCTACGGAAGCCTGGACGATTGGGACTTGCGCATCTTCGGAGCAGTGGAGAAAGAAGTCCGTTTCACCTACGAGCAACTGACCTCCCTACCCACCACCCGCATCGTCGCCGATGTCCACTGCGTGACCCGATGGTCCAAATTTGATACCGTCTGGGAGGGTATCCGCTTCCGGGACCTGCTGAATTACGTCCGCCCCCTGCCGGGGGCCGAATACGTCATCGTCCACGCCGAGTACGGCTTCACGACCAACCTCCCTCTCCGGCGCCTCCTGGCCGATAACGTCCTGCTGGCCTGGAAGTACGATGACAAGCCCCTGACTCCGGAGCACGGCTGGCCGCTGCGGCTGGTGGTGCCCGACCTCTACTTCTGGAAATCGGCCAAATGGGTGCGGGGGATTGAATTCTCCTTTGAAGACCGGCCCGGCTTCTGGGAGCAGGCCGGGTATCACAACGAGGGCGACCCCTGGCTGGAGCAACGGTATGCGGAATGAGCGGCGCTGCCAGGCCCAGCGGAGGATGATCTCCGGCCTGGTGCTTCTTTTGCTGACTTCGTGCGTTGCTTCTCCGCCGTCTCCGATACCCCTCTCGTCTCCGACGGCCGCTCTTTCCCCGCCAACCCCGACGCCTACCCCCTGGCCCAGGCCGCTGATGGTCACCCTGACCCTCTGGCTGCCGGAAGAACTGAATCCCTACGGGGAAGGAGAGGGAGCGGAACTTCTGGCCAATCGTCTGGCCGACTTCGGGGCCGCTCATCCCGACCTCCAGGTCCAGGCGATCGTCAAAAAGAGCCACGGACGGGGCGGGTTGTTGCATTTTCTGCAGACGGCCAGCGTCGCCGCCCCGTCCGTCCTCCCCGACCTGGTGGTGCTGGATGAAGCGGACCTGGGGGTAGCGGCCCGGGCCGGTCTCCTCCAGCCGCTGGATGGCCTGATCCCCACCAACCTGGAAACCGACCTGTTCCCTTTTGCCGTTGGATTGGGCCGGGTAGACGAGGCCACCTTTGGCCTGCCCCTGGCCGCCGAACTGCAGCATCTGGCCTATTCTCCGGCCTCGCTCTCCGCCCCGCCGGTCTCCTGGAACGATGTCCTCTCCGCCGGGTTGCCCCTCTTCTTCCCCGCCGCCGGACAGAACGGCATCGCGGACGAGTTCACTTTCATCCAGTACCTGGGCGCGGGGGGCCGCCTAACGGACGAAGGGGGGAATCCGATCCTGGAGGAAGAGCCGTTGACGGCGGTTCTGGATTTCTACGCCCGGGCGACGGCGAGCGAGGTTATTTCTCCCCTGGTAGTCCTTTCCCTCGGAAGTGTGGAGGAGTGCTGGGCCCGCTTCCAGGAGGAGGGAGGGTTAGCAATTGTGGATTCCCACTGGTTCTGGACGGAGGGGGAACGGAGGGCCGAGCCGGGGCCGATTCCCACCCGGGACGGTCGTCCGGTCGCGCTGGCGGAAGGGTGGGCCCTGGCACTGGTGACGGCCGACCCGGAGCAGCAGCAGCGGGCGATGGCGCTGGCGGCATGGCTGCTGGAGCCGGGGTGGTACGGGGCATGGACGCAGAGCATCGGCTACCTGCCGGTGACCCGAAGCGGCCTGGCCGGGTGGACGGTTTCCGTGGAGCGGCGGGAAGTGCTGGGGGCCATTCTGGCCGGGGCGCGCGGACCTCTGCCTCCGCCTTTGCGGGAGCGGTTGGGGCCCCTCCTGCAGACGGCGCTGGAGGCCGTCCTCCGGGGTCATCAGAGCCCGGCGGAGGCGGCCGCCCGCGCGGTTCAATCCCTGAGATAAACGGGGACGGCGGCCCGCAGGGCCGCCGCCCCTATCCCCTACATCTCCACCACCAGTTCCTTCGGCAGCGGGGTCAGGTTGTGGACCCGCCCCGCCTCGTCTATCCACAGGACGTCTTCCAGGCGGACGCCGTAGCCCTTGCCGGGGTCGTAGAGGCCCGGCTCCACGGTGAAGACGTGGCCCGGCTGGAGGGTGCGGGTGTTGCTGGGGACGTCGGTGAAGACCGGCTCCTCGTGAATGGCCAGCCCCAGCCCGTGCCCGATGAGGTGGTTGAAGCCCACCTCGGTCTCCGGATGCTCCGCGATCGTCGGGTAGCCCCGCCCGGCGAAGAAGGCGCAGGCCACCTGCTGGAGGCGCCGCGCCTCCACCCCCACCCTCACCTCGGCGACCACTGCGTCCAGGCAGTCCGCCACGTCCCGATACACCTTCTCCACCTCCGGCGGCGCGTATCCCAGGCAGAAGGTTCGGGTCAGGTCAAAGTAGTAGCCGCCGGCCCGTCGGGGAAAAATGTCGTAGACGATGGTCTGCCCCAGCCGGATGGGGTCATCGGGACGGCCCTGGCTGTGGGGGACGCCCGCGTCCCGCCCGATGGCGAAGATGAACCCCTCCGGGGACTCCAGACGCCGCTCGGCCAGCAACCGGAAGACGTACTCCTTCACCCGGCCGACCGTCAGCGGAGCGCCGTCATCGGTGATGAGGGTTTCATCCTTCACCGGGTGGCGACGCAGAAAGGCGACCGTCTCCTCCACCACCTCGCAGGTCAGGCGGGCGACCTCCCGAATCTGCGCCACTTCACCGGCGTCCTTCGTCGCCCGCGCCACGTCCAGCAGCGCCTCGTCGTACTCGCCCCGCACCCGGATCTCCGGGAGCGCCTTGGCCAGCGCCGAAAGGAACAGGTATGCCTGCCCCTGGTCGGCCATGCCGTAGAAGCCCACGTTTCCCCGCACCTCCAGGTCGGCGAAGATGCGGCGGTAGAGTTCCACCGTCGCCTTCAGACGGTCGCCTGTCTCGCGGAGGATGTCGGTGAAATGGTAGCGGGCCATGTTGACCAGGAGGAGGCCACTGGCGGCGGCCTCGTCCCGCTCAATGGGGGAGTGGATGAAGACAGGCGTTTCCCCCCGCTTTTTGACCACAATCCCCTGGGTGACGGCGGCGCCGTTAAGAAGGTAGACCAGGGACGGATTTCCATATGTGCGCCCGGAGACGACGAAAGCGTCCAGGCCTCGGGCTTCCATTAAGGCATCCAAATCGCGTTTCACCTGCTGGTTCTCCTGAATGCGGGCTAAAAGCCCAATGGCACAGGTAGTTACCCATTCTCTGGAATTGATCGGGGTGGAGAAAAAAGGCACGGACGAACTGGGCTGTGGATTCGCTGAGCATGCCGACTCCTGCCGCGCAAGGTTAACCTTGCGCTACGATTTTTCTCCGAAAATACGCCACCGTCTCCCGGAGGCCCTCCTCCAGGGAGACCTTCGGCTCCCAGCCCAGCACCTGGCGGGCCCGGGTGATGTCCGGGCAGCGGCGCTGGGGGTCATCGCGGGTGCGGTCATCAGTGGGGCGGACGAAAATGATCTCCGAGCGGCTCCCGGTGACCTCCAGAATCTTGCGGGCAAACTCCAAGATGGTCATCTCCTGCGGGTTGCCCAGGTTCACCGGGCGGGTCTCGCTGGAGAACAGCAGGCGGACCAACCCGTCTACCATATCCGAGACGTAGCAGAAGGAGCGGGTGCGGGTGCCGTCATCGTAGACGGTGAGGGGTTCGCCCCGCAACGCCTGCCCGATGAAGTTGGGCACCACCCGCCCATCGTCCAGCCGCATCCGGGGGCCGTAGCAGTTGAAGATGCGCGCGATTCGGGTGTCCACGCCGTGATAGCGGTGATAGGCCATAGTCAGCGCTTCGGCGAACCGCTTGCTCTCGTCGTAGACCCCGCGCGGGCCGACCGGGTTGACGTTCCCCCAGTAGTCCTCCGATTGGGGATGGACCAGCGGGTCACCGTAGACCTCGGAGGTGGAGGCCAGGAGGAAGCGGGCCCCCTTCGCCAGCGCCACCCCCAGCGCGTTGTGGGTCCCCAGCGCGCCCACTTTCAGGGTCTGGATGGGGTAGTTCAGGTAGTCCACCGGGCTGGGGAGACTGGCCAGGTGGAGGACCGCGTCCAGCGGCCCGGCGATGTAGATGTAGTGGGTGACGTCGTGTTTGATGAACCGGAACCGTTCATGCCCGGCCAGGTGGGCGATGTTCTCCACGCTGCCGGTGCTCAGGTTGTCCATTGCGATGACTTCGTGCCCTTCCGCCAGCAGGCGGTCACACAGGTGGGAGCCGATGAATCCGGCCCCGCCAGTAATCAGGATGCGCATCCGTCCCTCCTCTACCGGCCCTCCAGCCAGACCTCCAGCACCCGACCCACCCGCTCCAGGCTCGCCGGGCTGACCTTGTCGGGGGTGTCCCGGGTGGTATGCCAGTACGGGTAGTCCAGGTCAATGATGTCCACCGCCGGAATGCCCCGCCGGGCAAAGGGGACGTGGTCGTCATAGACCGCCCAGCGGTATTCCGGAACGAAGGTGGCGGTGTAACCCAGGGTGGCCGCGATGTCCCACAGTTCCCGCTGGAGGGCCGGATCAGAATTGTGCTCAAAGTAGAATTGCTGGTCTGCGTCGCCGACCATATCCACCACGACAACCGCTTCGGGGCGGACGGTGAGGTTCGCTGCCATATACGAGGAGCCGACACACCACTCCCAGCCGTCCAGGCCGCCGTTATCCTCTGCGTCAAAGAAGACGAGCCAGACCTGGTGGCGCAGGCGGTCCTTCTCCAGGACGCGCGCCAGTTCCATGAGGACGGCGGTGCCGGAGGCGCCGTCGTTGGCCCCCAGGACGGGCCGGGTGGGGTCCTCCTGGTCGGCGGCGCGGCGGGTGTCGTAGTGCGCGCCGACGATGACCACCGGGCCCTCCCCGGCCCGCCCGATGACGTTGCGGACGGGCGTATCCCGGTAGGTGAACTCCTGCGTCTCCACGGCCCAGCCCCACCCCTCCAGATGGGCGATGATGGCGTCGCCAGCGGCGCGAATGGCCGGAGAGCCAGTGGGACGGGGCCCCAGGGCGCACTGTTCCAGGACGTGGGCATACGCCTGTTCGCCGCTGAAGGTTCGGGGCGACCCCGACCCGCAGGCCGTCAGGAACGGCAGGAAAAGGAGGGCCAGGACGAAAGCGAGTAAATGGCTCGCCTTGCAGATGCTCACGCCACTCTGCTCCGGGGCTCGGAGTACGCCACTCCGCTGCGCTTCGTGGCTGACTACGAACGGAGTACGCCACTCCGCTGCGCTTCGTGGCTGACTACGAACGGAGTACGCCACTCCGCTGCGCTTCGTGGCTGACTACGAACGGATTAGACGCCACTCCGCTGCGCTTCGTGGCTGACTACGAACGGATTAGACGCCACTCCGCTGTGCTTCGTGGCTGACTACGAACGTACGCCACTCCGCTGCGCTTCGTGGCTGACTACGAACGGAGTACGCCACTCCGCTGCGTTTCGTGGCTGACTACGAACGGAGTACGCCACTCCGCTCTGCTTCGTGGCTGACTACGAACGGAGTACGCCACTCCGCTGCGCTTCGTGGCTGACTACGAACCCTTTCAGACGACAAATTCCCCATCGCGGTAAAAGAGTTCCCCGTCCACCCAGACCTCTCCGCCCTCCCGCATGTCGCAAATCATATCCCAGTGGATGGCGGATTCGTTGCGGCTACCGGTCTCCGGGTATCCGGCGCCCAGGGCCAGGTGGAAGGAGCCGCCGATTTTCTCGTCAAAGAGGATATTTTTGGTGAACCGCCGGATGCCGGCGTTGGTGCCGAAGGCGAATTCGCCCAGGTAGCGGGCGCCGGGGTCGGCCTCCAGCATCTGGAGGAGATACTCCTCGTTTTTGCGGGCCGTCGCCCGGACGACCCGACCGTCCTCAAACCAGAGTTCCACCCCTTCCACCTCCCGTCCGCCGGTGACGGCGGGGTAGGTGAAGCGGACCCAGCCCCGGGCGCTATCCTCCACCGGACCGGTGAAGATTTCGCCATCGGGCATATTGTTGCGACCGTCACAATTGATGAACACACGGCCCTCAATGGAGAGGGTGAGGTCGGCATAGGCGCCGTTGATGCGGACCTCCCGTTTCCCCTTCAGCCACTCCACCAGCCGCTGCTGGCGCTGGTGGACCTCCTGCCAGCGGGCGACGGCATTGTCGCCGTTGCAGAAGCATGCGCCGTAGACGAACTCCTCGTAGTCCCGCAGGCTCATATCCGCTTCCTGCGCGTAGGCGGCGGTGGGGTACTGGGTGGCGACCCATTTCAGTTCGCCCGCCGCGCCCCGCTGCAGGTAGGTCTTGAGGAGGGGGGACATGGCCTGGCTGCGGCGCCGCTGGCGGGCCGGGTCTATCCCGCTCAGTTCGCGGGTGTTGCGGTCGGAGCGGACGCTGATGAGGGCGTCAAATTGCTCTATGACCAGGCGGTTAAGGGGAGAGACGAATTCCAGTTGGGCGTCGGAGGCCAGGCGGAAGAAAGCCTCTTCTGCGCCGGGAAGGCCGACCAGCAGGTGGGGGTGGCCGCCGGCCCGCAGGACCTCTTCGTAGATAGCCAGCAGCAATGGCGCCGCTTCCGGCATCCCCTGGATGGCGACCAGGTCGCCGGGCTGAATGGAGGTGGAGTACTGGACCAATACGGCGGCCAGTCGTTCTGCACGCGGGTCTGTCATCGTTGGCTCCTTGATGGAGATCACAGGCGGGGAGAGTGTAGCACAATTCCGGGGTTTGGCAAGTGGAGGGAGGCGCGGGGTGCGGCGGCCGGAGGCCGCC
>CALDFY010000246.1 GCA_937942115.1 uncultured Anaerolineae bacterium
GGCACTCCTACTGCGTTTCGTGGTAACGACCTATCCGATGGTTGAGATACCCGTCTTCGCCCGCCGCTTTAGCGGGGGGCCCAGGTACCAAAGCCCTGATAGGCTATCTGAAAGCCCCCGAAGGGGGCTTTGCATCTGAGCCAGGGGCCTTTAGCCCCTCTGGCGTAGGTAGTTGCGTTTCGTGCCGGAATACGAACGAGGCGGAGCGGCGTTCACACAGGAGGAGCAATGGGCGTAACGATTGATTTTCTGCGCCCCCGACCCGATGGCTCCTGGGAAGGGGACTACACCTCAGCGGGGCGGGGAACCTTTGATGATTTCCAGGATCTGCTCCTCTCCCTGCCGGGGTGCTTTTTACTCCCCGGCTGGCGGGAGGACGAATATGACATGGACACTTCGGGGGGCACTCCACCGTACCCGGCATGGGTCTCCCCCGAACTGGCGCAGGACCTGATGAAGTGGCTGGAGTATGAGGCCCCCTCTCTTCTGGCGGCGCTGCGTCAGATACCTCCAGAAAAGATAGAGGCGGAGGGTGTGCGTGAGTTGAAATCCCTGGTGGAGCGGCGGCTGGCCGAGGGGTACGCGATCCTCGTCTCTTTTTAGCGGATCGTAGCGCAGGCCGCCAGGCCTGTACAGGCTAACAGCCTGCGCTCCGGCAGCACAAGCCGCCGGGCCTGTTCGTTACCCCAAGGGTTGCCCCTGGCAAGCCGATTCTCCAGCGGTGCAAAAAGCGTCTCCGCCAGGCCGAATCGTTGCACTTCTGCGCCCTCTGCGTTCTCTGCGGTGAATTCTTTACGGAGGGGACTTTGGCACTGAGAGAGTTGTTCGTGAGTCCTGAAAGGCCCCGGCCGGACGGGGAAATGACCCGGCGAAGGCTGATCTTCCGGACGGAGCAGCCCTTTGGCCGTGGCTTCTCTATGGGGGATGTCGTCGTTCTCATCGGCATCGCCGTCCTCATCTACGGGGGCGTGCGGCTGGCCCTGCGCGCACCGGAGACGATAGAAGGTCCCATCATCTCCCTCTCTCCCCGCGCGCTGCCTTATTACGCGCTCCGCTCGCTCAGCCGTATGATGGCTGCATACATTCTCTCTCTGGTCTTCACCCTGGTCTATGGCCGGATAGCCGCCTACAACCGCCGCGCCGAGCAGGTCCTGATGCCCCTGCTGGACGTCCTCCAGAGCGTGCCCATCCTTTCCTTCCTGCCCGTCGTCCTCCTGAGTCTGAGCGCCATCCTGCCGGAACGGACGGCGGCCGAACTGGCTTCCATTGTCCTCATCTTCACCAGCCAGGCCTGGAATATGACGTTCGCCTGGTACCAGTCCCTGACGACCATTCCGGTGGAACTGCGGGAGGCCAGCGCCATTTTCCGCTTCAACGGCTGGCTCCGTTTTAAGGTGCTGGAACTTCCCTTTGCCGCCATCAGTCTGCTCTGGAACAGTATGATGAGTTGGGCCGGGGGCTGGTTTTTCCTGATGGCGGCGGAGATTTTCACCGTGGGGCAGCGGGACTTCCGTCTCCCCGGCCTGGGAGCCTATCTCCAGGAAGCCGCCAATCAGGGCGACACCCGCGCCATTCTCTGGGGCGTCGGCGCGCTGGTGCTGGTCATTGTCGCCCTGGACCAACTGGTCTGGCGACCCCTGCTGGCCTGGGCCGACCGCTTCAAACTGGAGACGGTGGAGGGGGAAAACCCACCCACGTCCTGGTTCTACGACCTCCTGCGGAGCGCGCACGTTCTGGAGTGGCTCTCCCAGGGGGTCTGGCGACCACTGAGTGAACGGCTGGATGCCTGGTTCATCCGCCGCGCCGGAGCCTCGGGCCTGGAGACTGCCCAGAAGGGCCGGCCCTGGCTCCTCTACCTGCTGGCCCTGCTGCTGGGTCTGGGGTTGGCCTACGGGGCCGTCCGTGCCGCGCTGATGCTGACGACGGTACCTGCGAGCCAGTGGGGGGAAATCGGGATGGGCGTCCTGGCGACTCTCCTGCGGGTCTCCGCCTCTCTGTTCATCGCGCTGGCCTGGACGATCCCCGTCGGCGTGGCCATCGGCACCAATCCCCGCGTGGCGAACTACCTGCAACCGATCGTCCAGGTGGCGGCCTCCGTCCCGGCGACGGCCCTCTTCCCGGTTTTCCTGCTCCTGATTATCGGACTGCCGGGTGGGCTGAATCTCGCCGCCGTGGTGCTGATGCTGATGGGCACCCAGTGGTATCTGCTCTTCAACATCATCGCCGGGGCGTCGGCTATCCCTCAGGACCTGAAGTATACCTCTGCCCTTATCGGCCTGAGCCGGTGGGAGCGCTGGCGGACGCTCGTTCTGCCCGGCCTGTTTCCGTACATCATCACTGGAGCCATCACGGCCAGCGGCGGAGCCTGGAACGCCAGCATCGTCGCCGAGCATATGGAGTTCGGCGGTCGGACGCTCTCCACCGTGGGCATCGGTGCGCTCATCGCCCGCGCCACCGCCGCCGGTGACTACCCCCTCCTGCTGGCCGCCACGCTGACGATGGTCCTGGCCGTCGTCCTCATCAACCGCACCCTCTGGCGCCGGCTCTACCGCCTGGCCGAAGAACGGTATCGGATGGAGTGAGCCTATGTCCACCAACGGTTACCTGCTGGAAGTTCGCCATGTCCAACAGATTTACCGCAGCGGCTCCCGCCAGTTTGTCGCTCTGCAGGACGTGAACCTGGCCGTCCGGGAGGGGGAGTTTCTCTGCCTGCTGGGGCCCTCGGGCTGCGGGAAGAGCACCCTCCTGCGCATCATCACCGGCTTGCAACGGCCGACGGAGGGGGTCGTGCTCTATCGCGGTCAGCCGCTCCGGGGCGTCAACCCCCATGCCACCATCGTCTTCCAGACCTTCGCGCTGTTTCCCTGGCTCACGGTCATAGAAAACGTGGAGGTGGCGCTGAAGGCGCGCGGTGTCCCCCCGAAATTGCGCACCGCCCGCGCGCTGGACCTGCTGGACCGGGTCGGGCTGGACGGGTTTGAGATCGCCTACCCGCGCGAACTCTCCGGGGGGATGCGCCAGAAGGTGGGGTTCGCCCGCGCAATGGCCGTGGAGCCGGAACTGCTGTGCCTGGACGAGCCGTTCTCTGCGCTGGACGTGCTGAGCGCCGAGGCGCTGCGGGGGGAACTGCTGGAACTGTGGACGGAGGGGAAAATCCCCACCCGGGCCATCCTGATGGTGACCCACAACATTGAGGAAGCGGTCTTTATGGCTGACCGGATTGTGGTGATGGAGAAGGACCCCGGGCGGGTGGTGGCGGAGATGACGGTGGACCTGCCGCATCCCCGGCAGCGGCGGTCGCCGGAGTTCTTGCAGCGGGTGGACGAGGTCTATGGCCTGCTGGCCGGACAGACCCAACCGGAGCACGTGGAACTGGGCGTGGCGCCGGGCGAGCCGGGGCGCATTCGGACTCTCCCGCCCATCACCATCAATGAGCTGGCGGGTTTCCTGGAACATATCGCCGAGGCGCCCAACCGGCGCCACGACCTTTACCGCCTGGCCCAAGAGTTAACGGTGGATCCCAACCACCTCCTACAATTGACGGAGGTGGTGGAGTTGCTGGGCTTCGCCACCGTCGGCAGCGGCGATATCGTCCTGACCCCGCTGGGAGAGACCTTCGCCGAGGCCAGCATCTTGGCCCGCAAGGAGATATTCGCCACCCGCATCCGCCGGCTCCCGATATTCCGCTGGCTCCTCTCCCTGCTTCGCGTTGCTGAGAATCACCGACTGAAAAAGGACATCATCCTGCAGGCGCTGGAACTGGAATTCCCGCCCGATGAGGCGGACCGGCAGCTAGACATCATCATCAACTGGGGTCGCTACGCCGAGATCCTCGTCTACGACGACACAACGGAGACGATCTCCCTCGGGTGAAGCATCTGTAAGAGGCTCGCGCACAGTTACATCATGTTTCCGTTGAGCTCCCGATGCGCATACGGGAGAAATTCTGAACCTTGCTGGCCCTCTGGCGGTCTCCTCAGCCTCCGTCAACTCGCAGGCCAACGATGTTCCGTTAACCAGGGAGAAAACAGGGGACACAGCCGGTGCCCCCTTTTCTTTTGCCCAGCCTTTCCTGGTACCATCGCCCCGATGGCTGAGCTCCGTCCAGGTGTCAGACTAAGAGGCCCGTGTTGGCCGGAGATCGTGCAGGTCCTGCAAGTGGAGAGGCACGAAGGGCTCTTCCGCCTGGTGGTGGTCGGCGAACAATCCCGCACCTACTTCGGAGAACGCTGGCTCAACCCGGAGGAGGTGGCGCAATTGGAAATCCTTTCTCCGCTTCTCCCTACCTTTGAAAGCCAGGCGGAGGCCGTGTTCTTG
>CALDFY010000247.1 GCA_937942115.1 uncultured Anaerolineae bacterium
CCGCCGAAGATGCAACTCAGCGTCTCCAGTTCCGGCTTGCCAATGTGGGCCAGCGTGAACGGTACCGCCTGCAACAGCAGCGCCAGCGGCCCACAGGCCCGGTAGAGGGCAAACAGCAGAAACCCCCGGAAGAAGAACTCCCACCCCAGCAACTCCACCCCGTCCGCCAGCCAGAACAGCCGACCGGACGCGGCGGCGCCGTAGTACTCCCGAAACGCCGGGGTCCGGGCGACGACGGCCATCACCACCGCCAGCCCCGCGCACGCCCCCATCGTCCACCCCAGCCCGGCCCGCCAGTCCCCCAGCCGGAACCCGTAGCGGGCTGGGGACTCCCGGAAGACCAGCAGGACAATCCCCAGCGGGGCCACCAGGTAAAGCAGCGTCCGGGTCAGCAGCCGGTCTCCCCAGAAGAGGTGGTAACCGTCCACCACCAGGAGCAAGGTGGTCGCGACGACGGCCACGGCGGCCCGCCAGGCCGCGCCGGAGCGGAGAACGGAGACGTGCCAGGCACTTCCACAAGTGCCTGGCACGTCTTCAGGGTGTTTCGCAAAATCCGCGTCCATCTGCGGTTATCCGCGTCCGGCCAGCCCCGCCGCCGTCAGTGCCGCCTCCGTCGGCGCCCCGGTCTGGGGGTCCCAGCCGTATTCGGCGTACGCGCCGGCCAGCAGGGCCGCCAGGTCGGGCACCACGCCCGCCGCCCCGCCCGTCTCCAGGGGCTCCAGCAGCGGCGCTGGGAGACGGTCATCGGCGCGAGTCAGCCCCCGGCGCATGTTCAGCACCCGCTTCAGGGTGACGATGCGCTTCCCGGCCTCCAGCAAGTCCTCCGGAGAGAGGTCCCAGCCGGTGGCCGCGCTCAGGGCCGCCCGCACCCGTTCCACGCCGGGATTCTGGAACTGGCAGAGAATCATGGCGTTGTAGAGGTTGCGCCAGGCCTGCTGACGGGCCGCGATGCGCCCCTTCTCCTCGGTCATCTCAAAGCGGTCGCCGGGGAGGATACCCAGTTCCACGGCCGGGCCCTGCCCGGTATCCACGCCGTACATATCCCCCTCCATGTGGCAGGCGCCGCGCGGGGAGAGGGCATAGGTGACGGCCATGCCCACGAAGGCGCGCGGGTCGTGCATCGGCACCTCCAGCCGGTTGACGACGATGGCCCGTTCCGGCACGCCGTACCGCGCCGCCAGCGCCGCGCTCCCCTCCGCCAGGACGTCCCCGAAGCCCTCCCGGCGGGCGATCATGGGAATGAGTCGGTGGACCGTCTCCGCGTCGCCGAAGCGGAGGTCCAGGCCGCCGGTGTCGGCGGGAGTGAGGATGCCCTGTTCCATCAGTTCGCAGGCCAGGGCGATGGTGCCGCCCGTGCTGATGGTATCCAGCCCGTACACGTTGCAGAGATGGCCGGCGTAGATGACGGCCTCCAGGTCGGCGATCATCAACATCGTCCCCAGCGCGCCAACCGTCTCGTATTCGGGGCCGTCCACCTTCTCCAGGCCGTAGCGGGGCGCGCGGGTCTCCCGGCCGCAGGCGATGGGACAGCGATAGCAGGCCATGCGGCGGTTCAGGTACTGGTCCGTCAGCAGGACGCCGGAGAGGTTTCCGGCCTCCTCCCACTCCCCCACCCGCCAGTTGCGGATGGGCAGGTCGCCGAACATGAGCGCCATGTCCACATAACTGGCGGTTCCGGCCAGCCGCAGCGCCTCGGCGGCCATGTCTTCGGAGAGGGCGGCGTTGATCTCCCGTACCGTCGCCCCGAATCCCTCCGGGTCGGCCAGGGGGACCTGGGCGGTGCCCCGCAGGGCGACGGCCTTGAGGTTTTTGGAACCCAGCACGGCGCCCATACCGGTCCGTCCGGCGGTGCGGCCGTGGTCGTTCATCACCGCCGCCATCTTGACCCCGCGCTCTCCGGCGGGGCCGATACAGAGGACGCGTGCCTTCGGCTCGCCCAGGAGTTCCCGGACCCGCTCCTGGGTGGCGTAGGAGTCCAGGCCCCAGAGGTCGGCCGCGTCGTGCAGGCGGGCTTCCCCCTCCACCACGGAGAGCCAGACGGGGCGGTCGGCCCGTCCGGTGACGATGATGCCATCGTATCCGGCGAAGCGGAGTTCGGGCCCCACGAAGCCGCCGGTGTTGGATTCCCCCCAGATGCCGGTGAGAGGGGAGAGCGCGCAGACGCTCAGCCGTCCTGCCGATGGCATTGCCGTGCCCACCAGCGGGCCGGTCATGAGGATGAGGGGGTTCTCCGGGCCGAGGGGGTCAGTCTGGGGGCCGACCATATCCAGCAGATAGCGGGCGGCCAGGCCGCTCCCGCCGACGAAGAGCCGGGCGTACTCTTCGTTCAGCGGCTCCTCCCAGATTTGGCCTCCGGAGAGGTCCACGCGCAGAATTTTGCCCATGTAGCCATTCATGTTGCCTCCTTACAGGTCGCGGGTCGCAGGGCGCAGGTCGCTTTGAGTTTGGCGTCTTGCTCCATGATGCTACAACTTTGGTGATTTGGCAAATGGTGGGGGCTTCGCCCTGCCAGGGAATTGGAAGATAAAACAACTGTAAATTTTGACAGTAGACAAACGACCACCGGTTGTGATATGATAAGGGCAGCGCTCACGCCGCAGGAGGGGGCTGGATGGTTCGGGTGCTGCTGGTGGACGATCACCCGATAGTGCGAGCCGGGCTGCGATGGGTGCTGGAGGCTCAGGAAGACCTGTACGTGGTCGGCGAGGCGGCAGAGGGAGAGGAGGCATTGCGGCTGGCAGAGAGGCTGCGACCAGACGTGGTGCTTCTGGACTGCCGGCTGCCAGGGAGGATGGATGGGATGGTGGTGGCGCAAGCCCTGCGGGAGCGATGCCCGGCTGCCCGCGTCGTGGCACTGAGCGCGTATGC
>CALDFY010000248.1 GCA_937942115.1 uncultured Anaerolineae bacterium
GAGAAGGGCGTCAACGCAGGTTGACGCCCGGCGCGAAGCGTCCAGGGAGGCCGATTTCCAATCGGCGCCCGAGGCGGCGGGAAGCGGAGAGCCGAAGCCAGCCTTAAGTTAACGCTTATGGGGCCAGGGGGTGAGGGCCAACGACCCGGCGGCAATAAAAACAGAGCGCGGAATTTTTAGCGTCTTCCGAAAGTGTCACCGATTTCGTTCAGAAAATGAACCATCCCGAGAAACCTACGGGAAATTCAACCAAATGGGTCAGCAATTCGACCAATTAGACCAGCGGTTTGACCGTCTGGAGCAACTATTCCAGGACTTTAAAGACTGGGTAGAGATGGTTGTCGGGCATTTTCAGGTCCGCTCGGGGCGGCGGCTGGAGGACGTGGTGGCCGGCGCCCTGCGGCTGGCCCTGAAACGCCCGGATATTCGCCCCGAAAGCATCCGTCTGCGCCAGAAAATCGTGGATACCGAGGGCTGGGTATTCCCCCGGGGACGGTCCAAAGAAGTAGACCTGGTCGCCAGCGACGACGAGTACCTGGTCTTTGAGGTCAAAAGTGTAGCCGAGCCCGAGGATGTGGATAACTTTGCCGATAAAGTGGAACTGGTGCGGAGACTCAACCCGGATAAAAAAGTCCACGGCGTGTTCATCACGCTGGCACCCGAACCCGATGTCCAGGAACGTTGTCAGGAACGGGGGGTGGAACTGGCCCGATGAAGGGAGGTGAAAATGGCCCTCTCCCCAGAAGACCGAAAGTACCTGCTCACCCTGGCCCGTCAGACCATCGCCCGGACGCTGGAGGGGCAGGACCCACCGGAGGTGGACCTCAATGCTCTCTCGGAGGCACTGCGACGGCCCGGCGCCTCCTTCGTCACCCTGACCCTGGGCGGAGAACTGCGGGGATGCATCGGCTCCATAGAGCCGCGCCGTCCGCTGGTTCTGGACGTGCGGGAAAACGCCATCGCCGCCGCCTTCCACGATCCCCGCTTCCCACCCCTCACCCGCCGGGAACTGGACCGGACCCACATAGAGATTTCCGTCCTGACCGTCCCCCAGCCCCTGGAGTACGAAGGACCGGCAGACCTCCTGGCGAAACTCCGCCCGGAAGTGGACGGGGTCATCATTGAGCGCGGCTGGCACCGGGCCACCTTTCTACCGCAGGTCTGGGAGAAATTGCCGGACCCCCGGGAGTTTATGGCCCATCTCTGTCTGAAGGCTGGCCTCTCCGCCGATGACTATCGCCGTCCGGGACTGCAGGTTTACACCTACCAAGTGGAAAGTTTTGAAGAGGAGCCGTAGGAGACATGCCCGCCCCGTGCATCCTGTTGGTGGAAGACCACGAACCCCTGCTCCACGCCATCCAGAAAGTGTTGGAGCGGGCCGGTTACTCCGTCCTGACAGCGACTGACGGACAGAAAGGGCTGGAGGTGATGGAGCGGGTGCGGCCTGACCTCATCATCGCCGACATCATGATGCCGAATATGGACGGCTACGAGTTCTATCAGGCCGTCCGCGCCCGCCCCGATGGTCTGACCATCCCGTTCGTCTTCCTCACCGCCCGGTCCACCCGGGAGGACATCCTGCGGGGCAAGGGTTTGGGAGCGGAGGACTACCTGACCAAACCCTTTGACCCGGAAGAACTCCTGGTCGTGGTGCGCTCCCGCCTGAGGCGGGCCGAGGAAGTCCAACAGGCCACCGCCAGCGAATTTGACCGCCTGAAGCAGCAGATTGTCACCGTCCTCAGCCACGAACTGCGCACGCCGCTGACCTACATCACCGGCTATACCGAACTGGCCCTGGAGGAACTCCCGTCCCTCTCGCCAGACGCCCTCCAGCAATTTCTGGAGGGCATCCGGCATGGTTCGGAACGGCTCAACCGGCTGGTCCAGGACCTGCTGACCCTGATCCGGCTGGATACCGGCCAGGCGGCAACGGAATTCCGCCTGCTGGTCTGCACTCACAAGAACCTGGCCGAACTGATCCGGCAGACAGTGGGCCGGTACGAGCCCCTGGCTGCCCAAAACGGCGTCCTCCTGGAGGCACGCGTGCCCCCCGAATTGCCGCCCGTCCCCCTCTGCGAGCCGTTCTTCACCGATGCTCTGGGCCGTCTGGTGGACAACGGGATCAAATTCTCCAGCAGGAAAGGGAAGCATGTTGTGGTGGAGGCCGGGACGTCTGGAGAATGGGTGGAAGTCAGCGTGGCCGATAACGGCGTGGGCATCCGGCCGGAGGAAATTCCTCATCTTTTTGAGCGATTCCGGCAGATAGACCGGGATCGGTTGGAGCAGCAGGGAGCCGGGCTGGGGCTGGCTATTGCCCGTGAACTGATCCGCCTCCACGGCGGCGAGATTACCGTAGAGAGCGTGTATGGCGCCGGGAGCCGGTTCACCATCCGCCTCCCTCTAAACCCGCCGGGTTAGGGTAACCCCTTCCCTTCACCCTCCCGCCCCCTATCCTGACGAATGGGTTAGGGGGAGGAAGGGTTTTGTGGCAGCCGAAGGCCGCCGCAAAACCCCTCCTCAATACAAACCTGGCGGCTTGCGCTACATTCTTGAAAATCCCGGGTGTTAGCACCTTCTGGACGGCCTGGAAAGGCCGTCCTACTCTGAGAACTCAGGAGGACCGATGGCTAACCTTGCTGTAAATATCGCTGGGCTCTCCCTCCGAAACCCCGTCCTTCCGGCGGCCGGGCCCCCGGTCTGGAACGGGGAGGCGATGAAGGCCTGCGCCGCCGGAGGGGCCGGCGCCATTGTCTCCAAGACGGTCTCCGTCCGCCCCGCCGTCGTCCCCACCCCCAATATGGCCGAAATCCCCGGCGGCTTTCTGAACACCGAACTCTGGTCGGAACTGCCGGTGGAGCAGTTTCTGGAGCGGGAGTACCCGCTGGCGAAGGAGACCGGACTCCCCCTCATCATCAGCATCGGCTACACCGCCGAAGAAATTGCCGAACTGGCCCCCCGGGTGCGTCCCTTTGCCGACGCGCTGGAACTCTCCACCCACTACATCGGCGACGACCCGACCCCGATGATGGAGGCCATCCGGGCCGCGAAGGCGGCGGTGGATGTGCCGGTGTTCGTCAAACTGAGCCCCTTCCGGGACATGAAGACCGCCGCCCGGGCCGCCGCCGAGGCCGGGGCCGACGGCATCGTCGCCATCAACTCCTTCGGCCCCTGCCTGGGGGTAGACGTGGAGACGGGACGGTTGCTGATGGGGAGCCGGGAAGGGTACGGCTGGCTCTCCGGCCCGGCGCTGAAGCCGCTGGCCCTCCGCTGTGTCTTTGACATCGCCCGTACGGTGGACCTGCCGGTCATCGGCGTCGGCGGCATCAGCAAGGGGACCGACGCCATAGAATTCTTTATGGTCGGCGCCAGCGCAGTGGGGATTTGTACGGCGGCCATCCTCAAGGGGCCCCGCGTCTTCGGTAAGGTCGCCCGGGAGATAGAGAAATGGCTGGACGATCACGGGTACGCGTCGGTGGAGGAGGTGCGGGGGCTGGCGATTCGCCGCTGGGAGGAATGGACGTTCCGTACTGCTCACGTCCCGCCCATCCTGGACGTGGACGCCTGTACGGGCTGCGGCCTCTGCGAGGCCAGTTGCGTCTATGATGCCATCCACGTGGTGGAGAAGAAGGCGGTGCTGGCGCCGGAGAAGTGCTACGGCTGCGGCCTTTGCGTCACCCGCTGCCCGGTGCGCGCCCTGAGCATCGCGGGGTAGGGCAACTCCATTGGGTCAGGGGCAATGTAGGGGCAACCCTTGCGGTTGCCCCCTTGCGGTTGCCCCCTTGCGGTTGTCCCCTGGCGCTGACTGAAGGTCAGCCTCTCCGGGCCTTCGGCCGGGTTGCTCCCTCCGTTCGCAACCAGGGCGGCCTGCGCCGCCCTTTCGGAGTGCGTCAACGAAGGTTGACGCCCGGCGCGGGAGCGCCCAGGGAGGCCGATTTCTAATCGGCGCCTGTAGGGGCAACCCTTGCGGTTGCCCCGAATGGGGCAGGGGCAAACCCTGCCCGGGTTCCTCACCCCACCCGGCCCCCTTCCCCTTGACAAGTGTAGGTTTTTCGGAGAGCGGGGGATGCCCATTCCGGCCCTCACCCCACCCCTTACCCCTC
>CALDFY010000249.1 GCA_937942115.1 uncultured Anaerolineae bacterium
AGAGGGGGGCAAGGGGGGTGAGGGGCAAAGAAGCCCGCCGCCTCCGGCGGCACCCCCTCCCCTCTCCTGACTCTTGTCAGGAGAGGGGCCGGGGGTGAGGCAAGGGCCGGGGGAGGGGTGAGGGAGCGCAGGCCGCCCGGGTTGCGAACGGAGGGAGCAACCGGGCCGAAGGCCCAGGGGGGGCTGACTTCCGTCGGCGCCGACGGCGGAGGCGGCCGCAAGGGTCGCCCCTCCATTGCCCCTGCCCGCAGGACAGCCGCCGGGATCGCTCCCCGCACCGGCGCTCTCTACCGGTCACTCAGCACCGCCACACCGGGGAGCGTCCGCCCTTCCAGAAACTCCAGACTGGCCCCGCCACCGGTGGAGATGTGGCTGAAGCGGTCGGCCAGGCCGCTCTGTTGCACCGCCGCCGCCGAATCCCCGCCGCCGACGATGGTGATGGCCCCCAGCCCCGCCAGCACCTTTGCCAGGGCGAAGGTCCCCTGGGCAAAGCGGGGCATCTCAAAGACGCCCAGCGGACCGTTCCAGAGGACGGTGCGCGCGCCGCCCAGCGCGGACTCAAAGGTGGAGATGGTCTTGGGCCCTACGTCCAGCACCCGCCAGCCCGGCGGTACCTCGTTGGGGGCCACGACGCGGGTCTGCGCGTCGTTGTCCAAGGCGTCGGCGATGACCACATCCACCGGGAGGACCAGGCGGCTCCGGCCCCGCTCCAGGAGCGACCGGGCCGTCTCCACCGCCTCCGCCTCCACCAGCGAATCCCCCATCTCAAAGCCCATGGCCTTGAAGAAGGTGTTGGCCATCCCGCCGCCGATGAGCAGGCGGTCGCATTTCTCCAGCAACCGTTCTATCACGCCGATTTTATCGGAGATTTTGGCTCCGCCCAGGATGGCGACGAAGGGCCGCTCCGGCTCCTCTACCGCCCGGCCCAGAAACTCCAGTTCCTTCTCCATCAGGAAGCCGGCTACCGCTTCGCCGCCCCGCTCCCGGACCACGCGCGCCACCCCCTCGGTGGACGCATGGGCCCGGTGGGCCGTCCCGAAGGCATCGTTGACGTAGAGGTCGCCCAGGGCCGCGAGTCTCCCGGCAAAGGCCGGGTCGTTGGCTTCCTCCTCCGGGTGGAAACGGAGATTTTCCAGCAGGACGACATCCCCGGGCTGGAGGGCTGCGCAGGCGGCCTCCACCTCCGGGCCGATGCAGTCACTCAGTTGGCGGACGGGGCGTCCCAGGAGTTCCGAAAGGCGCGCCGCCACCGGGGCCAGCGAGTATTCGGGGTTGGGTTTCCCCTTGGGCCGGCCCAGGTGGGACATCAGGACGATGGCGGCGCCGTGCCCCAGCAGGTACTGAATCGTCGGCAGAGAGGCGCGGATGCGGGTGTCGTCGGTCACCCGGCCCTCTTTGACCGGGACGTTGAAGTCCACCCGCATCAGCACCCGCTTGCCGGAGACGTCTACATCACGAACCGTTTTCTTGTTCATCGGCAACCTCTAAGAGATACTGGCGCAGGTATTCATGCAGTTCACGGGCCAGCGCAAGCACTTCCCGGGCCATCTCTTCGGTCATCACCGCTTCGTAGACGTAGCGGGCATCGTGCCGGTAGCCCAATGCCTGATGAAGCCGATGCCCCAGACCGGGGGGAAAGCGCTGTTCCTGGAGAATGTAGATTTCACTAAACTTCTGGATGATGCTCCCATGGCGGGAGGGAGTCCGTTCCACCTTTCCTAACAGGAACGCTTTGGCGCACAACTCGGCGGCGTTGTAGGCCGCATCAACCGCCACCCGCTTTTCGCCTTCGGACAGGAGGCGCTCGGCCGCCTGAAGGTACTCATCGGCCAGAAAGTAGAGGTTCTGGGCCGCCCGATAGGCCAGTTCTCCGGCGTCCATCGTATAAACTTCCTTTCCGGTCTGGCGCACCTCTTTCAGGAAATAGGAATCACCGGCCTGCCACCGGCCCAGGCTGGAGACCAGCGGCAGGCAGGACTCCCCCGTTTCCAGCAGGATAGTATAGGCCACCTCGTCGCTTTGGGCCTCTATTTCTTCAAGGTGACGGTCTCCGACCAGCAGGATGTCCACGTCGCTTTCGGGGTGGGGGTCTCCTGCGGCGACGCTGCCGAAGAGGAGGATTTTCACGATGTGAGGCCCGACCGGGCCAGTCAGCAAACGGTTCACGAAGCGTTGCAGGGCCAGCAGTTTGCGATAGTGGACTTCGCTGGTGGCCTGCAATTCGGTTCCGTTGACGCGAACGGGAGGCCAGGGAGTGCTCATCGGGAGTGTTGGGGGGCCCTGGGGCGGCGGCCCTTCGGACCGCCGCCCCCCTCCCCCACAGACTGCGGGCCCGCTACATCTTCCGGGCCATCAGCGCGGCCAGGTCCGCCACGCGGACGGAGTAGCCCCACTCGTTATCGTACCAGACCAGCACCTTGACCGTCCGCTCAATGGCCATCGTCAGAGACCCATCCACGATGGCGGAGCGGGGGTCGCCCTTGAAGTCCACCGAGACCAGCGGCTCTTCGGTGTAGCCCAGGATGCCCTTCATCCGGCCCTCGGCGGCAGCCTTGAACGCGGCGTTCACCTCCTCGCGGGTGGCCGGCCGCTGGAGGGTAACGACAAAGTCGGAGATGGAGACGGTGGGGGTGGGCACCCGCAGCGCGATGCCGTCAAACTTCCCCTTCAGTTCGGGGACGACCAGGGTGACGGCTTTGGCGGCGCCGGTGGTGGTGGGGATGATGGAGAGGGCCGCCGCGCGCGCCCGCCGCAGGTCCTTGTGCGGCAGGTCCAGGATACGCTGGTCGTTGGTGTAGGAGTGGACGGTGGTCAGGAAGCCGTGCTCAATGCCGAAGTTATCGTGGAGGACCTTGGCCACCGGCACCACCGAGTTCGTGGTGCAGGAGGCGTTGGAGACGATGTGGTGCTTCTCGGGGTCGTACTGGTCCTCGTTGACGCCGATGATAATGGTGATGTCCTCGTTTTTCGCCGGCGCGGTGATGATGACCTTCTGGGCGCCGGCCTGCAGGTGGGCCGCCGCCTTCTGCGCGTCGGTGAAAGCCCCGGTGGACTCTATCACCAGTTGGACGCCCAGGTCCTTCCAGGGGAGATTGGCCGGGTCCTTCTCGGCAAAGACCCTGACCTCCTTCCCGTCCACGATGATGCTGTTACCCTGCACCTCCACGGTGCCGTTAAAGTGGCCGTAGTTGGAGTCGTACTTGAGCAGGTGGGCCAGAACGTCGGGAGAGGTGATGTCGTTGACCGCCACCACCTCCAGAAGGTCCCCGTAGAGATCGCGCATGGCCTTAAAGACCTGCCGTCCGACACGGCCGAATCCGTTGATACCGACTTTCACCATGGTGACCTCCTTGTCAGTTGATAAGTATTGGGGATTACTGCGACTCGTCGGCGGAGAGCAGTCCGTCCAGAAAGGATAGAAACTGTCCGATCTCCGCGCGGTAGATTTCTCGCAGCGCCTGGGCTTTGCGCAGCACCAGCGCCAGACGGTCTGCGTCCAATTCCAACCGGTATGCGCTCCGGAAGATGTGGCGGAAGCGGCGCGGTTCGTCTAGAACATCGTATGCGGCCGGGCCGATGAGATGAGGGCGCACACCGGGAATGTCCAGGCGCATTCGCTGAAGCAGGCTGATATGCCATCCGGGCTCATCGGATACGGCGTTCCCGAAGGTTTTGGCTACCCGACGGAAGATATTCTCAAAGGCGTTGTAGAGGTTATGCAGGTAGTAGGCGGCCGCGATGCGTTCAGCCTCGGCATCCAGTTGACCGCTGTACCGGTCCAGCGCGCTGTAGATTTCCGCGATGGCCTCCAGGTCGGCTTCAATCTCTGCCTTCAGGGTTCGGATTTCGTTCATAGATGACCTCGCCGGATTCCCGCACCCGACGGGCGAAGGGAAGGTCGTCGGTCAGTTCTACCAGGTCTACGGATTCCCCGCTGGCCTCCTCCAGCGCGCGCCAGAGGGCGAAGTAGTCCTCCGCGCTCAGTTTCCCTTCCACTGCCACATCCACATCGGATCGGCGTCCCATCTCGCCCGGTCGGGTGACGGAGCCGAAGAGGTAGGCCCGGCGGACGGCCGGGAAGCGCGGGAAGACCCGGGCGGCCGCGTTCCGCAGGGCCTGGAGGGCGGCCTGCCGTCGGGCTTCCCGCGCCCGGAGGGCCGCTTCCTGTCTCCGCCGAAGATGCTCTCGGGCGGCGGCAATCTCTGCTGGCGTCCAGATGCATTCACCGCTCATCACGCCGTTTGCCAATCCAGTGACCATTCGGGGCCGGGAGGGCGTTCCCAGCGCCAGAGCAGTTCACGGCCGACCTGCACCCGGTGCAGCCCTTTTTCCCGAATCAGGCGTCGTAACTGGTCCAACCGACGGGCCATATAGTGGTGCGGATCATAGAGAATCCTCCCATCCAGAGCCACATCCAGGAAGAGGGCTGGCACTCCAGCCTCAAATTCCGGCTAAGGAATCTGCATTGTCTCCTTGCTGCGCCGCAGGATGTCGTTCACAACGGTCTGGACATCTTGTTGATGGTATTCGGCGTACCGAATCACCAGTTCGGCAACATCTTCTTCCAAATAAATGGGCAGCAGGAGATGAACGCCCGGGCGATAGAACTTACCCCGTACACCTTTAGAAAAATCGTATTCTCTTTTCACACTTTCCGCTTCTCCAGGATCCGCATCAGCGCGCGGGCCAGTTTCCCGCTGTCGTGCCGCCAGGGGTGAGACGGGTCCACCAGGTCGGCAGTGTGGAGGGCGTAGGGAGCCCCCGCTGGAACTTCCAGGCGGGGGTGCTCTATGCCCTCCGGCAACCGGTCGGCGTAAGCGAAGTTGTCGTTGGCCAGGACGATGGGGAAGAGGCCAGGCCCCACGTGCCGCTCCAGCGCGGCCACGTGGTCGCCCACGGTGTAGCCCTCCGTCTCGCCCCGCTGGGTCGCCACGTTGCAGACGTAGACCCGCACCGCGCGGGTGGCTGCGACCGCCTGGGCGATCTCCCGCACCAGCAGGTTGGGCAGGACGCTGGTGTACAGGGAGCCGGGCCCAGCGATGACCAGGTCGGCCTCCAGAATCGCCCGCACGGCCCGGGGATAGGCCGGAACGTCGTCCGGCTCCAGATAGACCCGCTCAATGGTCCCGACGGCCTGGGTAATCGTGGATTCCCCGGCCACCCTTCGTACCCCGCCCTCGGTCGCCTCCTCCCGCAGGTCGCCCATCAGGGTCACGTTGTACAGGGTGCTGGGCAGCACTTCTCCCCGTATCGCCAGTACACGGCTGGATTCCAGAATGGCGCGCTCAAACGAGCCGGTCACTTCGGCCATTGCCGTGATGAGAAGGTTGCCGAAACTGTGACCATTCAGGCCCGAATCCGCGCCCACCGAGGGGAAACGGTACTGAAAAAGTTGGGTAATAAGCCCTTCATCGTCCGCCAGAGCCGCGATGCAGTTGCGGAAGTCGCCGGGAGGAAGCACACCCAGGGCCCGCCGCAGACGCCCGGAACTGCCGCCGTCGTCGGCAACGGTGACAATCGCAGTGATGTTGGACGTGTAGGCCTTCAGCCCCCGAAGCAACGTCGCCAGCCCATGCCCGCCTCCGATGGCGACGATTTTCGGTCCCTGACTGCCCTGTCGTTGGCGGTACAGCGCCTCCACCACTTCGTGGCCATCCCGAACGAAGGGGGCCAGCAGCGCGCGGTTCAGACCAACCAGCCCAAAGATGACCAGCCCCAGGCCGATGAGGATAAGGAGTGGGCCCCGGGCCCAGAGGGGCAGAAAGGCCAGCGAGAGATAGCGATAGACGCCGGCCGGCAGGTAGAATTGCCGGAAGAGAAACCCCGCTCCCAGGCCGACCAGGACAATGCCCAGCGTCAGCATCAGCAGCCAGCGCTTGACGCCGATGCCTGGGAGAAGCCATTTAACGTAGGAACGGACTGGTTCTGGCAATTGTATCTTCAAATCCCCGACCCCCCGAACTGGCTTCTTCTCTTTGTACTACAAACGCGCTGATTTGTCAAACGGCCCGAAAGGTCAGCAGCATACCCTGCCCGCATTCCCCATTCTTCCCCCAGCGGCTGCGCCGCTGTTCCCTCCTTCGGGGTTGGCCTCTTCACCTGCAAGCAGTTGTCCTGCAATCTCGCAGCGACGTTCTGAGAAGCGTCAACGAAGGTTGACGCCTGGCGCAGTAACTACCTACCCCCGGTGGCTGGGATGCCCACTTCTGCCCGCCGCTGAAGCGGCAGGCTCAGATGACAAAGCCCTGACGGGCTGTCCGGAAGCCCCCGAAGGGGGGCTTCGCATCGGAGCCAGGGGCTTTTCGCCCAATGGGGCGAACCTTTGCCCCCACCCCCCTTTATCCCATAAGCGTTAACTTAAGGCTGGCTTCGGCTCTCCGCTTCCCGCCGCCCCGGGCGCCGATTGGAAATCGGCCTCCCTGGACGCTTCGCGCCAGGCGTCAACCTGCG
>CALDFY010000250.1 GCA_937942115.1 uncultured Anaerolineae bacterium
TTAACTTAAGGGGCTGCGCCAGTTGGGTCGCCGCCTCGGGCGCTGACTGAAGCCAGCCTCTTTGGGCCTTCGGCCAGGTCCCTTCACTTCGTTCGCAACAAGGTCGGCCTTCGCCGACCCCCATGAGAAGGGCATCAACGCGGGTTGACGCCCGGCGCGAAGCGTAGGGGCAACCCCCGCGGTTGCCCTGCAAAGAAAAGCAATGAACGGTCAATCCTGGGCCGGCCTGGCCGGCACCCTTCTGCTGATTCTCCTGCACGGCCTGCTGGCGGGCATGCGGGCGGCATTCGCCAGCGCCCGGCGCGGGCGGCTCCGCCAGATGGCCGATGAGCGCGTCCCGCGCGCCGCGCTGGCCCTCCGTCTGGCGGAGGACTCCAGCCGTATGCTGGGCACCCTCTACCTGGGCAAAGCGTTCCTGGCCGCGCTGGCGGCGGCCCTGGCGGCCCTCACCCTGGTCTCCCCGCTGGCCCGGGCCCTGGCCGACGGCGGGCCCCCCCACCCCTGGGCCGACGGCATCGCGCTGCTGATAGTCATCGGCGGCCTCTCGGCCTTTCTCCTGGTCCTCGGACGGCTGGTACCGGAGGGCATCGCCGCCGCCCGCCCGGAAGAGTGGGCCGTCCGCTTCGCCGGACTTCTGCAGGTCCTGACGGCCCTCTTCTGGCCCCTTGTCCGCCTCCTGGTCTGGGTGGGCAACCGGCTGGCGGCCCCCTTTGGCGGCCTCCCCCTTAGCGGCACCACCCTGGTCACCGAAGAGGAAATCCGCACCCTGGTGGACGCCGGAGAGGAAGAGGGCGTCATTGAGGAAGACGAGAAGGAGATGATCTACTCCATCTTTGAACTGGGCGAGACCATGGCGCGGGAGATTATGGTCCCCCGCATAGACATCGTCGCCGTGGACGTCCAGACACCGCCGGAGGAGGTGGTCCGGGTCATCGCGGAGACCGGCCACTCCCGTATCCCGGTCTATGAGGGGACGGTGGACGGGATTGTGGGACTGGTCTATGCCAAAGACCTGCTCCTCCACCTGCAGGGGGACGGTCCCCGCCCGCCGCTGCGGGAGATGCTCCGCCCGGCCTACTTCGTCCCCGAGACGAAGAAGGTGGACGACCTGTTGCGGGAAATGCAGCAGCGGCGCATCCACATGGCGATCGTGGTAGACGAGTACGGTGGGACGGCGGGATTGGTCACCGTAGAGGACATCCTGGAAGAGATTGTCGGGGAGATTCAGGACGAGTACGACGCCGAGGAGCCCTCGTTTGAGCAGGTCGGCGAGGGGGAGTACATTCTGGACGCGCGGATGAACCTGGACGACGTCAACGACCTTTTAGAGGCCGACCTGCCCACGGAGACGGCCGACACGCTGGGGGGCCTCATCTACGACGCCCTGGGACGGGTCCCCGTCCCCGGCGACGGCCTCCAGATAGGGGAGTGGCGAATAGAGGTCTTGACCGTCTCCGGTCGGCGCATCCGCAAGGTGCGGATGATGCGGGGAGAATAAGACTACGCGGACTCACCAAACACACGGGATCCTGGCGCAAGCCCTGATCAGCGGATCGCGAGTCAGAATGGGGACATTGAGACGTAAGGCCACAGCGTTCATTCTGCTTCCCATTCGTGGCGAATTTCATCCAGCACAAAGTCAAAGTTGTGACTATCGCTCATTCTCCAAGTGGGAGTGTCCGTATTCTCTCCAGATCATACCCATTCCCAACAAAACTGCAATCGGAAAATCCGTATGACCGGGAATCAATCTGTAACGGTGGATTTTGACCCCCAAATCTTACTGGAACGGGCCCGGGAGGCCCGGGAACGGGCCTACGCGCCGTACTCCAACTATCGCGTGGGGGCGGCGCTGCTGGGCCGCTCCGGGCGCATCTACACCGGCTGCAACGTGGAGAATGCCGTCTATCCGCTCTGCACCTGCGCCGAACGGACGGCCGTGGTGAAGGCCGTCTCCGAGGGAGAGCGGGAGTTCGTGGCGCTGGCGGTGGTGACGGAGAACGGCGGGACCCCCTGCGGCGCCTGCCGCCAGACCCTGCGGGAGTTCGCCGAGGACCTGATAATCCTCATCGGCGACGCAGCGGGCCACTACCGACAGACTACCCTCTCTCAGTTGCTGCCGGAGAGTTTCAGCGCCGCCGACCTGCCCCTCGCCCCCCTGGAACCTTCCCGTCTCGCCGGGCATCCGTAAAGACTCCCCGTGCGGTTGCGGCGGGCGTGCCACGCCTCGCCGCCGGCCTTCAACCCCGGTATGGCTGGAGGCGGAAATAGTCCTAAAATACCAAAACTCCCCGCGAATTAGTCCTGATGTGCTATAGACAATTGGCCGGAAAAGGTTATCATGACGAACGCCAGATAACTGACCGCCGGTCAGTTATTGGGCGGAGGATACCGACTTGACAGAGCGCCAAAATAGGCTATAATCGGCTTCGCCGGGAAAATTAAGGATGTCCTCCCACCCTCCATCATCTGACCCTTCTATCCACCGGGTGCCGGCCGATGCGCGCGCCCTGGCCGTGGAGTTGAGCCGGCAGGCAACTGCGCGCCCGGAACTGAGGGACATCGCTGCGCCGTATCTGGCCCTCCTGTCCGCCCAGGCCCCCGTAGAGGATACCTTCTCCCCACCCTCGCTCCCCGAAGCAGAGGTCCGGGCCCGCCTGGGCCGGGGCATCCCTGCGCTGGCCCCCGAGGACTTCCGGGCCGCCCCCCAGGCCCTGCGGCGGCTCTGGGAAGACGTCTGCGCGGTCGCCGCCCGCCACTTCCCCGACCTGGCCTCCCCGCTGGAAGCCATCCGCCAATGGCCTAACGGCCGGGAGGACGGCCTCCTCCCCGCCGCTATGTACTACCTGCGCGGCGAGGCCGACCTTCTGGCCGAAAATGCTGGTCTGGACAGTTCCCTGTTCCAGTTTGTGCTCAACAACGTCCTTCATCCTTTCCTGCGCCGCTACGCATCGGCGCTGGCCCCTCTGGTGGACCCCGAGACCTGGTATCGCCCGTACTGCCCGGTCTGCGGCGGAGAGCCGGACTTCGCCGCACTGGCCAAACCCCACGGCGCCCGGCGGCTCCTCTGCTCCCGCTGCGACTTTGAGTGGCCCTACCGCCGCACTTCCTGCCCCTTCTGCGGCAACGATAACCCCGAAACGTACCCGTACGTTCCCTCGGAGGACGGCATCTACCGCCTCTATCTCTGCGACCGTTGCCGCCGCTACCTGAAGGTGATAGACCTGCGGGAATTGCTGGAGGAACGATTGCTTCCGGTGGAGCGGATTCTCACCCTGCCGATGGACCTGGCGGCGAGACAGGAAGGGTACGGAATACGTGAAACGTGAAACGTGAAACGGCTTCTCTTTCAGACGGATTGGCCGACCTGGCCCGGCAGTACGGCCTGATCGCCATCTACAGTTTCGGCAGTCGGGCCGAAGAGGTGGCCGCGAGGATAGCCGGTCAGGCCGTGGCGTCGGCCTATCCGGCCTCCGACGTGGACATCGGCGTCCTCCCGGCCCCCGGCCGGCGTCTCACTGCCGCCGAACGGGCCGACCTGACGGTGGCCCTGGAGGATCTGCTGGATGTAGCGCGGGTGGACCTGGTCATCCTGCCGGAAGCCCCGCCCTTCCTGGCCC
Organism: uncultured Anaerolineae bacterium; assembly: GCA_937942115.1. GTDB lineage: Bacteria > Chloroflexota > Anaerolineae > B4-G1 > DUEL01 > SpSt-77. The sequence continues at coordinate 3,621 of CALDFY010000250.1, forward strand.
TGGACATCGTCCAGGGAGAACTCCTCTACACCACCGACCCGATCGCCGAGGCGGAGTATCAACTCTACGTCCTCCGTCGGGCGGCGGACCTGGCCCCCTTTGAGCGGGAGCGCCGCCGGATGATCCTGGCCGGAGAGGCGTACTGATGGGCCCTTCTTCCATCCGGGCAAAAATTGTGGCCGACCGGATCGCATGGGTGCGGAATATGCTGGCCGGTATCCGCTCCCTGCCCCGTGACTCCCTGGCCGATTTCACCGCTGACCCCCGCACCCCGGCGGCCGCCGAATCCTACCTCCGGCGCGGCCTGGAGGCGCTGCTGGACCTGGGCCGACATATCCTGGCCAAAGGGCTGGGTCGGGCCGCTACGGAATATCGGGATGTGGCCCGGGGGCTGGAGGAAACGGGTGTGCTCCGTCCTCCGGAGTCCACCCTGCTGTTCCGGATGGCCGGATACCGGAACCGTCTGGTCCACTTTTACCACGAAGTTTCGGTGGAGGAATTGTATCAAATCTGTACCCAGGGCCTGGCGGATATAGAACGGGTCCTGGAAGCCCTGGAAGATTGGCTCCGGGAACATCCCGAACACCTGGACCAGGCCCTGTGAGACGGAATACGCAGTACGCAATACATGAGGTTGAGGAGGTGCCTATCGGAGAAACCCCCTTTAAAGACCGGGAAACCCTGACCGCTGATACTCTGATTGCTTGAAGGAGGGTTTGGCTATGAAAATCACGCGCAGAGAATTCCTCAAGTTGACGGCAGCGGCCAGTGGGAGCCTGCTTCTCCCGGCCTCCTCGGCCCTGGCGACCACCGAGGGGCCGGTCTTCCCCCTTCACAAGAAAGTGAAGGAAGCAGTGACCATCTGCCCCTATTGCTCCTGCGGCTGCGGCCTCATCATCGCCACCGGGCCGGACGGCCATATCATCAACTCCGAGGGCGACCCTGACCACATCATCAACCGGGGTGCTCTGGACCCCAAATCTATTGCCGTCCGGCAACTCTCCCAGAATCCCCTCCGCCTCAAGAAGCCCCTCTACCGGGCCCCCGGCGCCAGCGAGTGGCAGGAGGTGGAGTGGGACTGGGCCATCACCGAGATCGCCAAACGGATCAAGGCCACCCGGGACGCCACCTTTGAGCGCACCGTTCAGGTCGGCGACCAGACCGTCACCGTCAATCGCACCCAGGCCATCGCCTTCCTGGGTGGCGCGGCCAACAACAATGAGGAGTGTTATCTGGCGACGAAACTCTGCCGCGCCCTGGGTATCGTCTACATTGACCACCAGGCCCGGCTCTGACACTCCTCCACGGTGGCCGGTCTGGCCGCATCATTTGGTCGCGGGGTGATGACCAACCACTGGGTGGACCTCAAGAACGCCGACTACATTCTCATCATCGGCTCCAACGCGGCGGAGAACCACCCGGCTTCTATGACCTGGATCCACGAGGCGATGAACCAGCGGGGCGCCAAACTGATCGTGGTGGACCCCCGTTTCAACCGCACCGCCTCCCAGGCCGACATCTTCGCCCCCATCCGCCCCGGCACCAACATCGCCTTCTTCGGCGGGATGATTAAATACATCCTGGATAACGAACTCTACCATAAGGACTACGTCCTCCATTACACCAACGCCGCTTATCTCATTCACCCCGATTACAAAGGCCCGGACGAACTGGACGGCCTCTTCTCCGGCTACGATCCCGAGAAACGGCGCTACGACCGCTCCACCTGGTCCTACCAGACCGGTCCGGACGGGAAGCCCCTGCGGGACGAGACGCTCCAGGACCCCCACTGCGTCTTCCAGATCATGAAGCGCCACTACGCCCGCTACGACCTGGATACCGTCTCCGGCGTGACGGGCATCCCGAAGGACCTGCTGGAGAAAGTCTACAGGACCTACGCCGAATCGGGCCAGCCCGGAAAAGCCGGCACCATCCTCTACGCGATGGGCCAGACCCAACACACGGTCGGTTCCCAGAACATCCGCGCGCTGGCCATCATCCAGTTGCTCCTGGGCAACATCGGCATCCCCGGCGGCGGCGTCAATGCCCTGCGCGGCGAGTCCAACGTCCAGGGCTCCACAGACATGGGCGTCATGGCCCACCTCCTGCCCGGCTATCTGGGTATCCCCACCCTGGCGGACACGGACCTCAAGACCTACATTGAGAACCGGACCAAGCCGGGCGGTCCCTGGTCGGGTGGCTACTGGACCAACGGGCCCAAGTTTCTCACCAGCCTGCTCAAGGCCTGGTGGGGCCCCTACGCCGTCCAGCGCACCGACTTCGCCTATCAGTACCTGCCCAAGGTGGATAATCCCGCTAACTACAACTGGATTCCCATCTTTGAGGCCATGTACGCCGGGAAGATCAAGGGCCTCTGGATTATGGGCATGAACCCGGCCGTCAGCGGCCCCAACGCGCGGTTTGAGCGGGAGGCGCTGAAAAAACTGGAATGGCTGGTGGTCCAGGAGATCTTTGATACCGAAACCACCTCCTTCTGGCGCGCGCCGGGCGAGGACCCCTCCCAGATTCAGACCGAGGTCTTCCTCCTCCCCGCCGCCGACGCGATGGAGAAGGCCGGCAGCATCGTCACCAGTGGACGGGTGATCCAGTGGCGGGAGAAGGTCGCCGAGGCCCCGGGCGAGGCGAAGCCCGACCACCAGATCTTCAACCTCATCGCGCTGAAACTGAAAGAACTCTACGCCGCCGATCCCGGCCCCTTCCCCCAGCCCATCCTGCACCTGGTCTGGGACTACGGGCAGGAAATGGACATTGAGAAGGTAGCCCGGGAGATCAACGGCTACGCGGTAAAGGATGTGAAGGACGCGCAGGGGAACGTCCTGGCGAAGAAGGACGCTACGCTGACCACCTTCGCTCACCTGCAGGCCGACGGCTCCACCGCCTGCGGCGCCTGGATTTATACCGGCTACTTCTCCCTCCAGCCCGACGGGTTCGGCAACATGCTCCCGGCGGCCAAACGGCGTAACGGTGTCTACGACCCCGGCGGCTGGGGCAACTACCCCTACTGGGGCTGGGCCTGGCCGGCCAACCGCCGCATCGTCTACAACCGCTGCTCCGCCGACCCCGACGGCAAGCCCTGGTCGGAGGACCGCAAGTACATCTGGTGGGACGAGGCCCAGAAGAAGTGGGTAGGCTACGATGTGCCCGACTTCCCCGTCACAAAGGCACCGACGGATCCCGGCGGAAGGGACCCCTTCATCATGCGCACTGACGGCAAGGGCGGCCTCTTCGCCGCACTGAACGAGGGGCCGCTGCCGGAGCATTACGAGCCGGTGGAATCGCCCGTCAAAAACGTCTTCTCCAGCCAGCAGATCAACCCGGTCGTCAAGGTCTGGAAGACCGACGAAGGGAAAGACATCGGCGACAACTGGGGTACGCCGGACCGGTTCCCCATCGTCGCTACCACCTACCGCCTGACAGAGCACTGGCAGGCTGGTGGGATGTCCCGCTGGTCGGACTGGCTGGTGGAGACGCATCCGGAGATGTTCGTAGAGATGAGCCAGGAACTGGCCGCCGAAAAGGGCATCAAGAGCGGCGATAAAGTGAAGGTCCGGTCGGCCCGGGGGGAGATTGAAGCGGTCGCCATCGTCACCGCCCGCATCAAGCCGCTTCAGGTCAACGGTAAGACCCTCCACGTGGTGGGGATGCCCTGGCACTGGGGCTGGAAGGGCCTGACCTACGATGTGGGTGCCACGGACTTGGTCCAGAGTACGGCCAACTTCCTGACGCCCCACGTGGGCGACGCTAACACGCAGATCCCCGAGTACAAGGCCTTCCTGGTGGATGTGGAAAAGGCATAGGGGGTGGAACATGGCAAGACTGGCAATGCTGATAGATGAATCTCAGTGCACCGCCTGTCGCGGTTGCCAGGTCGCCTGCAAACAGTGGAACGACCGGGAGGGGTGGCTCTACTCCCGCACCCGCAACCGGGGCACCTACGAGAACCCGCCGGACCTTTCCCCTCAGACCTGGACCCGCATCCGCTTCACCGAATACGAGGGGCCGGACGGGTTCCGCTGGTTGTTCCTGAAGGAAGGATGCATGCACTGCGGCGATCCGGCATGTGTGGCCGTCTGCCCCACGGGAGCGCTGAAGCAGCAGCCCAACGGCCTGGTCACCTTTGAGGAGGAACTCTGCAACGGCTGCGGTTACTGTACCCAGTTCTGCCCCTTCCACATCCCCCGGCTGGCGACCGACCTGGTCACCGGGAAGGGCAAGTCCTCCAAGTGCACCTTCTGCCAGGACCGGGTGACCAACGGCCTGCTGCCGGCCTGCGTCAAGACCTGCCCGGCGAAGGCGCTGGACTTCGGCGACCGGGATGAGATGATCGCCAAGGGGCAGGAGCGGGTAGCGGCCCTGAAGGCGCGCGGGTACACCCAGGCCAATCTCTACGGCGTGGACCAGGTGGGCGGTCTGGGACGGCTCTATGTCCTGATTGCCCCGCCGGAGGCCTACGGTCTGCCTGCCAATCCGCAGTATCCGGCGCTGGCGAACATCTGGCAGAAGATTCTCCAGCCGCTGGGCAACGTCGCCTTCGGCGCTACCCTCCTGGGCATCCTGGGCGCCTTCCTGTTCGTCCGCCGCAAGATTCGTATGGAGGAAGTGAGATGACCGTCCAACTCAAAGGCAGAGCGGAAGCCATCACCATCCAGTGGATTCCCAAGTACACCCTGATGGAACGATTGGGCCACTGGCTCCATACCGCTACCTTCGTCCCCCTGGCCATCACCGGGATGATCCTCTACTTCCCCTTCCTCCAGCCATTGGCCCAGGGCGCAGCCGGGGAGACCTTCCGGCTCATCCACCGGGTCGCGGCGGTCATCTTCGGCCTTCTGCCCATTGTCTACTTCATCGTCCAGCCCCGCCGCCTCCTGCTGAACATCCGGGAATTTCTGCCCAACAAGGAGGACCTCGGCTGGCTGAAGGGCGCCCCCGCCTACTACCTGATGGGCAAGCACGAGGCGATGCCCCCCCAGGGCCGCTTCAATGCCGGGGAGAAGATGAACGGGCTGGTGATGATCGTCGCCTGGTTCGTCTTCGGCCTCACCGGCATCCCGATGTGGTTCGGCAAGGGCGTCATCTCGCCGGAACTCTTCCGCTGGCTGGTGGTCTTCCACGACCTGGCGATGATCGTCTCCGTCTGTATGTTCCTGGTGCACCTCTACCTGGCGGTGGCGCACCCGCTGATGTGGGCCGGGTTGGTGAGCATGCGCTTCGGGGTGACCTCGGCGGAGTACGCAGCGGAGCATCACGCCAAGTGGTACTACGGCCCCAAGCGGGCGATGGAAATCTGGGAGGCGAAGAAGCGCCAGGCAGCGGAAGGCGGCCATTCGTGAGGAAGGAGGCGGAGATGGCGAAGATACTGGTGGTAGATGACGACCCGGACTTCGTCAACCTGACGCGGCGGATCCTGCGCGGCAAGGGGTACGAGGTCATCACGGCGGCCAGCGGGCAGCAGGCGCTGGCGGTGATGCGGAAGGAGAAGCCCGACCTGGTGTTGCTGGACATTATGATGTCC